>JASFPF010000041.1:0-8202 GCA_050116135.1 Deltaproteobacteria bacterium
CGTCATCAATCCGCGTCAGTTCGCCCTGGGTTTCAGGCTGGGACGAAGACTTCCGGGGCAGTAAAAGCGCCTTCATAGTTCGATAGCCCACGTAGATCAAAAGGCAAAGGATTAGGAATCGCATCTCAGTAAAATGACCCTCTTTTCGCCATCCTTTAAACTTGAGAGCAAGGATCGCACGGTTTTCCCCAACACAGGGTGGACCAGTTCAGGGGCGATATCGCAAAGGGGCTTCAGCACAAATCGCCTTTTATGTAGCCTTGGGTGGGGAAACTCCAACTCTGTCGTGTGGAGAATCCAATCATTGAAAAATAGAATATCTAAGTCCAGGATCCTGGGACCAAACTTCCGGCCTTCAGGTCTTCGCCCCATGGCCCTTTCAATAGCCCGAAGTTGCTGCAAGAGGGCTCCGGGTTCAAGACAAGTCCTTACGCGAGCCACCCCATTAATGAACCAATCCTGATCCTCAAAGTCAACGGGTTCGGTTTCATACAGAGGCGATTCGGCCTCCACAAGACATCCCTGGCAGGCAGCAATAGCAGCTATCGCTTTGCGGCAATGCTCAGCCCTGTTGCCAATGTTTGACCCCATACCGATGTATATTTGATGTTTATAGTCCAATAGCCGCAATCCGCTCCACCGCCTCACGAATTCGCTCGCGGTTCACTGTAAGGGCCATCCTCACATATCCCTCACCTGCGGCGCCAAACCCATTCCCAGGCGTGGTCACTACGCCCGCTTCGGTCAAGAGACGGCTGGTCAATCCCGCTGAAGTGTATCCCTGGGGCACTTCTATCCAAACGTAGAAGGTGGCGCGCGGTCGTTCTACCGAAAAACCTATGGACCGCAAGCCCTCGACCAGGATGTCTCGACGCCTCCCATAGGTTCTCTTCATATTCTCCACGCAGCTCTGATCTCCTTCAAGCGATGCGATGCCCGCAATCTGAATCGCCTGAAAAACACCAGAATCAATGTTGCTCTTGATCCGGCCTAAACCACTGATGACGTCTGCGCAGCCGACGGCGAAACCAATACGCCAGCCCGTCATATTGTAAGTCTTGGAAAGGGAATGAAACTCGATCCCGACAGATCTAGCCCCCGGCACTTCAAGAAAACTCATAGGCGTTAAACCGTCATAGGCCATCTCCGAATACGCTGCATCGTGACACACGATGACACCGTGGTCTTCGGCAAAGGCCACCACGGCTTCAAAGAATTCCCTGGTGGCCACCGCCGCTGTGGGGTTGTTCGGATAGTTGATGAACATCATCTTGGCTTTTTTGGCCACTTCCGGTGGAATGGCCTCAAGATCGGGCAAGAACTGGTTCGCCTTCAGAAGATCCATAAAATACGGTTCGCCTCCCGCGAACTGGGTGCCGATACTGTACACAGGATAGGCCGGACTGGCGACCAGGGCCACATCGCCGGGGTTGATAAAGGCCAGGGGCACATGAGCCAGCCCCTCTTTGGAGCCGATCAGGGTCACGACCTCGCTCTTGGCATCCAAATCCACGTTAAACCGCTGTTGGTACCATTTTGCTACGGCAGCATTGAAATCATGCATGCCTGAATAAGATGGATACCGGTGATTGGCGGGATCGGCAGCCGCTTCTTTCAGGGCCTCGATAATGTGGGGAGGCGTGGGAAGATCTGGATCGCCGACGCCAAGATCAATGATGTCTATGCCCCTGGCAGAGACCTCTTCTTTCTGACGATCGATCTCCCTGAAAAGATAAGGCGGGAGCCGCTTTAATCTTTCAGACTGCTCAATTTTCAATTTGATCCTCCGTCACTGAAGCTTTTGCAAAAAGTGTTTTTGGCCATCTTGGTGCCACTAGGTCAGCAAACTCAGGTATGTTTTGCAGAAGCCAAAACCCGTAGTTCAAGGCTCAAACCAAGAGACCTTGCTTCGCCGCTTTCAAGGCTCATTTTAAAGCTTTCAGCTCACTCGCCAGTGGCCTCCTTCCACAGCTTACCCTCATAAATGATCCTCGCGTCCCCCTCCAGGAATACTTCCCGGAACTCATCGCCGTGCCTTGCAAAATGGATCTTGAGACGCTCACCCCCTCTAGTCCTAAGGGCCGCAGGAGAGGTGACCATCCCCTTTGCAGATGCAACGAGGGCAGCAGCCACCGAGCCCGTTCCACAGGCCAGGGTTTCATCCTCTACGCCCCGTTCGTAGGTGCGAATGGCTAGGGTGCCGTCATCCAAGGGCTGCACAAAGTTTACGTTCGTGCCGGCCGGGGCATAGTGTGCATGATATCTGATGGCCTGACCCACCTCAAACACCGCGGCCGTGTCCACGTCACTGACCCAGATCACCACATGGGGGACACCCACCGTGACACTGCTCACCGTGAAGATTTTTCCTCCAACCTCAATAGGATAATCAAGGTCGAGCGTCGAGGGCTGGGGCATCTCCAACTTGACCCGCTTGTCTGTGATTTCAGCCTGGATCACGCCCGTCTGGGTTTCAAAGCTGAGCCGTGGACCTGCTATGCCTATCAGGTGAGCAAGCCTGGCCACACAGCGGCCTCCATTGCCGCACATCTCTGCCTCGCCCCCATCTGCATTAAAAAAACGCCATTTGAAATCAGCCTGCTCTGAAGTCTCAATCAGGATCAGTCCATCGGCGCCCACGGAGCGTTTCCGTCGACAAATTGAGGCAATCCACTGGCTCAAATGCTTTTCATCCACGGCCCTGTCACGATTGTCGATAACAATGAAATCGTTTCCGCTGCCGCTCACTTTATAAAAGCTGACCATCGAATGTCGCATGCTTCAATCCAATTCTCTCCCGCTTTTTTCACAAAAACGCCGGTATCGACTCACCTGCCATCAAGTGCTCGTAAGATTCCCGGGCCCTGATCACAGCAAACTGATCGTCTTTGACCATCACCTCAGCGACCCTGGGTCTGGAGTTGTAATTGGACGACATGGTAAAACCGTATGCCCCGGCACTCATCACGGCCAAGAGGTCGCCTGCCTCCACATGGGGGATCTTTCGGTTCCGAGCAAGAAAATCTCCGCTCTCGCAAATGGGGCCCACAACATCAGCCGTCATGGTTCCCCCCAGGCGCCTCACTATGGGTTCAATGGCATGATAGGCACCGTAGAGGGATGGACGCGCGAGGTCGTTCATGGCCGAATCCACGATCACAAAATCCTTGCCCTCGCCGCGCTTGGTATAAAGCACCTTGGTCACCAGGATGCCGGCATTGCCCACAATGACCCGTCCGGGTTCAAGGATGAGCGTCAGGGGCGCTTGATCCAAAGTCTCTATGATGGCTCTGCCGTATTCACTGGGATGGGGAGGCGATTCTTGATCATAAGTAATTCCGAGTCCACCGCCCACATCGAGATACTTGATAGACATACCCAACCCGCCAAGGGTGGCAACAAGATCTTGCAACCGCACTAAGGCATCCACAAACGGGGCCACCTCGGTGACCTGAGAACCGATGTGGCAGCTGATGCCGATCACGTCCACATGAGTACAACCATGAGCTGCTTTGTACGCTTCCACCACGGCTTCCACGTTCAGCCCAAACTTGTTCTTCTTCAAACCCGTAGAAATGTATGGGTGTGTCTTGGGATCCACGTCCGGATTGACACGAAGGGCAATCGGGGCCTTTTTCTTCAGCCCGGCAGCACACCGATCAATAAGATCAAGCTCCTGAAACGATTCCACGTTAAACATGAGGATCCCTGATTCGAGGGCATAGGAGATCTCGTCGTCCCGCTTTCCCACCCCCGAAAAGACGATCCTCTCCGGCGGGATCCCTGCCCTTAAGCCTCGGAACAACTCGCCGCCTGACACAATATCCAGACCGCCTCCCAGGTTTGCAAAGAGTCTTAACACAGCCAGATTGGAATTGGACTTTGCGGAAAAGCAGACCAGGTGAGATATACCCTCAAAGGCCTCTTGAAACGCGAGGAAATGACGTTGGAGCGTCGCATGGCTGTATAAGTAAAAAGGTGTGCCCACTTCCCGAGCAATGTCGGAGATCGGGACATCCTCGCAATACATTTGATCATCATGATACTGAAAGTGATGCATCGTTGCCTTGTTGCTCGTGAACCGATTAAGCGAGCGCATTCCCCGTAACTTGCTGCGGGGTTAGCGAGCGTATATAAAATCAGTATTATTCCTTACGGTCGAAGATTCCCTGCAGCTTTCTGCAGGGTCTTCAATCCCTATTTCTTCTCCATCACTCGGTATTTGTCGGTTCTCCATGGGGCATGGGCCAAGAGACGATGTTCGAATCCTGACTCACACCACCACTCTTATGATAAACAATCACCTTATAAGTATAGGAGCCCTCAGGCACCACCTTGTCTCGGCAGAACACCCGCCTCCCTTCTACCCGGGCGGGCGCAGGGTATTTCAGCTTGATATCAAGAAATTCATTAAAAGGGACAGGGCACCCAGGGCATGGGGCCACCGAGCCATGGACCTGACGCTTAAAAACTCTAAAACCTTCTATTCCCTCCAATGGCACGCCGTTTTTTGTGGGGACGGACCAAGTCAACTGCACTTCATCCCCTGCGAGTTCGGCCTTTAGGTCCTTGACCGGCGGGGGAACAACCGCCTGAGGGGCCACAGGCGGCCCTTTCTTGCCGCACCCCAAGCAGAAGAGTAAGAACCCCAACCCTAGGAGAAGAAGTAGTCTATGGAGGCCTTTGAATAACTCAAAGGCGTTTGTCAAAGGTATCCTATCTTGATGCTCCCTTGGTCTTGCCATCGCCTTGACTCTCGGCTGCCTCACGGCTAATGACCTTCTTTGCCTTTTGGATGGCCCGAACCACGTTCTTTCTGGCTGTGCCACCCGCAGAAAGGCGCCTGTTGATCATCTGTAATGGTGACAGAACCTCAAAGACATCTTCTGCAAAGACCTTGGAAAACGCCCTCAACTCCTTCAACGTGAGTTCATGGAGTTCCTTATCTTGCCCCAAGGCATATCGAACTACCTCTCCTGAACAACGATGGGCATCTCGGAAGGTGATGCCCTTGGTCACCAGGTAGTCGGCCATGTCTGTGGCATTGAGAAAGCCTGTTGTTACTGCCTTTTCCATGGCTGTTCGGTTCACCTTCAACCTTGGGATGAGTCTTTCGTACACCTCAAGACAGCCTTTCAGGGTGTCCACCGTGTCAAAAAGGGGTTCCTTGTCCTCCTGCATGTCCCGATTGTATGAAAGGGGCAGGCCTTTCATGACAGTCAGCAGGGTGAACAGGCTCCCGAATACCCGCCCCGCCTTGCCCCGGATCAATTCCGGCACATCCGGATTCTTCTTCTGGGGCATGATGCTGCTTCCTGTGGCAAAGGCATCGGGTATTTCTACAAAACCGAACTCACTGGAAGACCAAAGAATCAGCTCCTCCGACAACCGGCTCAAATGCACCATACAGATGCCGGCTGCAGCCAAAAACTCAATAATAAAATCGCGATCACTGACGGCATCCAGGCTGTTGGCGGAAACAACGGGAAAATCGAGCAACTCGGCGGTGTATGCCATGTCGATGGGATACGTCGTGCCGGCCAGAGCCGCACTGCCCAAAGGCATCACATTGATTCGTTTCAGCGCCTCCTTGAATCGCGCCCTATCCCGTGTAAACATCTCATAATAGGCCATGAGGTGGTGAGAAAACAGCACAGGCTGGGCACGCTGAAGGTGTGTGTACCCCGGCATGATGACGTCCACATGCTTGTCGGCAAGCGTCACCAGGGCCCGCCGCAAGGCCGTGAGCCCTTGAAACACGCTGCCCACCTCGTCCCGGAGGTACATCCGAACATCCAAGACCACCTGATCGTTTCGGCTCCTTGCCGTGTGAAGTTTCTGTGCCACCTTGCCGACTTCTCGGATCAAGCGGTTCTCGACGTTCATGTGGATATCTTCCAGGGCATCATCCGGCTCAAAAAGGCCGCGCTTCATATCTCGGGCTATCTTGGCGAGGCCTTTAACGATGGTAGAGGCATCATCTTTGGAAATGATCGACTGCTTGGCGAGCATCCGACAGTGGGCAATACTCCCCTCTATGTCGTAGAGACAGAGCCGCCTGTCAAAAGAGATGGAAGAAGTAAAAGACTCCACGCTGGGGTCTGTTCTTTCAGAAAATCTCCCGTCCCATGGCTTCTCGGACACAGGGCACCTCGCTTGTTACGCATCATTTATCATTTTGCATTGATCATTTTTCAGTATAAGCGAAAAGGGATCTGGGCAGCAGCCCGTTTAGGATTCAGTTAGCCAGTCCCGACGCCGCACGGATCAAAAAGCTTATCAAAACAATTGAAAACGTCAGGCTTAGGCCTGAGCAGACTTCAGCCTTTGGACCGCTGTCTCATCAGGGCCTGGATGCGAAGCCTCAAGGCGTTGAGGCGGATAAAGCCTTCCGCGTCTTGGTGATGATAAACCTCATCTGATTCAAAGGTGGCGAAATCCTCCCTGTATAAAGACATGTCAGATTTTCGGCCTAGGACGCGACAGTTTCCCTTGTAGAGTTCGAGGCGCACCGTACCTGATACGGTCTTTTGTGTTTCATCCATCATAGCCTGCAAGACCTTCATCTCAGGGGAAAACCAGAACCCATAATAGACGCACTCCGCATATTTGGGAACCAGAGAATCGCGAAGATGCATGACCTCCCGGTCCATGGTGATCGATTCCATGGCCATGTGGGCCACCCGCAGAATCGTGCCTCCTGGCGTCTCGTACACGCCTCGGGACTTGATGCCCACAAAGCGGTTTTCTACGAGGTCGACCCGCCCTATGCCGTTTCGTCCTCCCAGCAAGTTGAGTCTGGCAAGCAGTGCGGCGGGGGAAAGCCCTTCCCCGTCAACAGCCACCGGGTCTCCCCGCTCAAATGAAATCTCTATGACCTCCGGCTTGTCAGGGGCCTCACGAGGCGATACGGAAAGGCAAAACATGTCATCTGGAGGTCCTTTCCAAGGATCTTCAAGAATGCCACCCTCATAACTGACGTGGAGCAGGTTTCGATCTACACTGTACGGTTTTTTCGGGGTTGCCGGGACCGGAATCCCGCGCGCCTTGGCATAATCCATCAGCGACTGACGCGAATTCAACGACCACAGCCGCCAGGGTGCAATGATATGCATGTGAGGCGCCAAGGCCTGATAAGTCAGCTCAAAGCGGACTTGGTCATTGCCCTTTCCCGTGGCCCCATGACTCAGTGCATCAGCACCCTCCATCTCGGCAACCTCGACCTGCCGTTTGGCAATGAGGGGACGGGCGAGGGAAGTCCCCATGAGATAGTGGCCTTCATATATGGCATTGGCCCGAAAGGCTGGAAACACATAGCCCTGCACGAAAGCCTCTCTCAAGTCTTCAATCACCACCTTCTCCGCGCCGTTGCTCAGGGCTTTTGACTCCAAGTGATCCAACTCTTCTCCCTGGCCGATATCAGCGGCAAAGGCAACGACCGGGCATTCGTAGGTCTCGGCCAACCACTTCAGGATAACCGACGTGTCCAGGCCCCCTGAATAGGCCAAAACAATCTTTCTCATTGGTCTCGACAAAGCGCCCCTCCGTCAACCTATAGGTCTCTTGTCACAAGAAACTTTTCCAAGATGGCCTTGTGCATGTGGAGCTTGTTTTCTGCCTGATCCCACACCACGGATTGCACCCCCTCCAACACGTCGCCTGCAATCTCCTCGCCCCGGTGCGCCGGTAAACAATGCATCACCATGACATCCGCTTTGGCCAGGGCCACCAACGCCTGGTCCACCTGAAAGGGCTTAAAGACGGTCCTCCGAGAAGCTGATTCGCTTTCTTGACCCATACTCGCCCAGACATCCGTATAGATCACGTCCGCATCACCAACAGCCTCTCTGGGATCAGAAAGGACCACGATGCTGCCTTTCGAATCCCTTATGGCAGGCCCTAGGACCTCCTCCTTAGGATAGTAACCCTCCGGACAAGCGAGGACTAAATGAAGGCCCAGGATGGCTGATGCGTTCAACCAGGAATGAGCCACGTTGTTACCATCGCCTACCCAGACGATCTTGAGTCCCTCCAACCGACCCTTTTTCTCCAATACGGTCATGATGTCACTCAACACCTGGCAGGGATGAAAAAGATCTGTCAGGCCATTGATCACAGGGATCGAGGCTGCAGCGGCCAGCTCTTCAAGCAGATCCTGGGAATAGGTCCGTACGACCAAGCCATCCAGATACCTGGAGAGCA
>JASFPF010000042.1:0-7805 GCA_050116135.1 Deltaproteobacteria bacterium
GGACGACCGTACT
This sequence comes from Deltaproteobacteria bacterium, assembly GCA_050116135.1. Taxonomy (GTDB): domain Bacteria; phylum Desulfobacterota; class Desulfobacteria; order Desulfobacterales. Next base: position 14 of record JASFPF010000042.1, read on the forward strand.
TTGTCTTATTTTAGCTCACCAGCGTCCTTTGATGGCCCAGGAAGAAGATATTCCCTGCCATACATTGGATCCGATCGTCGTTACGGGCAGCCTTATCCCTGAGCACCTCTCGAGAGTCGGGCAATCCGTTTCAGTCATTAGTCGAGAAGACATCGAGGTCTTTCCTGCGGACAATATTGCCGATCTTTTGGAAACAGTCAGCGGCGTGGACATACGTCAGCGTGGCACCCATGGTGTTCAGGCCGATGTGGCCATCCGTGGCAGTTCTTTTGAACAAACGTTGGTTTTGATCGACGGCGTCCCTGTCAGTGATTCGCAAACCGGACATCACAATCTGAATTTGCCCGTCAACCTGGAGGACATTGAACGCATTGAAGTGTTAAAAGGGCCAGGGGCTAGAATGTACGGTCAAAATGCCATGGCCGGCTTGATCAACATCATCACACGGGACGTTGAACACGGTGCTATCGGGGGCTATGGGACATACGGTGATTACGACTATGACAATTTTGGTGGTCACGGAGCCCTGAAAACCGGCGACATGGCACACCGAGTCTCCGTGTCTAGACGTTCGTCCTCTGGCTATATCCAACACACTGATTTTGATATCAACACGTTGTTCTACAAGGGGATCATCCATAGCGGAGGCCACAAATACCAGGTCGGGCTCGGATATACGGACAAAGACTTTGGCGCTTATCGCTTTTACAGCGATACCTTCCCGAATCAGCGAGAGCGAACAGAAACGCTGTTAGCTTACAGCAGCGCCAATTTTGAGATGGCAGATGTGGAACTCATGCCCCGAATATTCTGGCGCCGCCATGACGACGATTTCAAAATAGAGATTGGGAGTGATTGGTACCGAAATGAGCATCGAACGGATGCCTATGGGGTCCAATTGCATTCCCGTATCAAATCTGAGTGGGGAACAACGGTAGTCGGCGGCGAGATCGCCTCTGAAGATTTGCAAAGCTCCCATCTGGGTGATCATGATCGTCAGCGCAGCGGGGTTTTTCTTGAGCACAAGATTTGTCCTGTTGAGCGGTTGACCCTTGGTCTTGGCACTTCGGCAATGCACTACAGCGATTGGGGCTGGGAATACTGGCCGGGTGCCGAATCAAATTTTGAATTGACGGACAGCTCGAATTGGTTTGCTTCTGTTGGAAGGTCTTTCCGCGTTCCCTCTTACACTGAATGGTATTATGACACACCGGCAAATCAGGGTAATCCCGACCTTAAGCCGGAACAGGCGTGGACTTACGAAACCGGTCTCCGCTGCCGCAAGAAAGGACTGGGGGCTAATCTCAGCCTGTTCTTGCGCGATGCAGAAAATGTCATTGATTGGTCTCGCGTATCCGAGCAAGATCCGTGGAAAACTCGAAACGTCGCAGAAAGTACAACGCAAGGATTTGAATTAGGATTGGATTTCTATCCAGCCGCCTTTTCCGAGACAAAGTTCCTCTCGGCTGTCCATGTTGCTTACACTTATCTGGACTCAGACTGGGACGCAGGGGATCTCGAGTCCAAATATGTCTTAGATCACCTGCGCCACCAACTCCATGCGTCCATCATGCTAGATTGGCTTGATAATTTGAACCAGACCGTTCTGGCCCGATACGAAAAACGGATGGCAGGAGAGTCTTACATCGTTGTCGATACCCGTCTAACCTACCAATGGCGCAAGTGCGAGGTCTTCCTCGAAGCCACCAACCTCTTTGATGAAGCATACGTGGAATCTGGTTTTGTGCCTATGCCCGGCCGCTGGATCATTGTGGGGGCAAAGCTCAACATGGATCTTCAATAAAACTGGGCCATCCCACTATCGCTGGGGCTGTTCACGCATTTTGATAAGATTCAAGAAGTCCTCCACGCCAAAGCCCTCTTCCCTTCGTCTATGGTAGTCTATGATCACATCCGCATATGGCTCATACAACCGTTGCCTAGCTATCAAGAGTTGTGGGTAGCGTCGGGCTAAGGCCTCCTCGTTGGTTTCCTTGGGCCCTTTGCTAAACTGGTTTCTCCACAACATAGGTCCTGGACTAGATAGATAGGCGTTGAGCATCGACGCCTGCGCCTCAGGTGGTGTCGGTAAGTACACCACTGTTGTGCAGCCCTTAAGCCTTGTCAACATGTCGTCTCCGGTGTAAATTACACTCCCAGTGGTATCGATCACCACATTTTCCTCGGTGTTTTTCTCGCCGCCTTCAAGGTCCTCAAGGATTTCCGTCATGACCTGCCTTTCATAAGTCAGGTACTTATACTCACGTTCCCCATATCCAGGTTCATAGGGAAATCCCATCCATGCGCCCATGTCCACGGTGGTTCCATCAGGCCTTCTGAGCTCAGAGGCCAGTCTGGCTGCAATCAGATCATCGCAGCACATGCGCCTGAAACCGTGTTCGGCAAGCCTCATGGACCAGTAAGATTTCCCTGACCCAGCCATGCCTATGAGTGAAAGACGCATCACTTGAAATGATCTCCTCTTGTCTCGATGTATAGCACCTCATGGGTGGCGAGAGCTGGAAGACTTCGGAACAAGTTAAGAAATACGGATCATCTCCCGATTAGTTGTAGTTCATTAAGGCAAAATAAATGGGTTATCTCCAATTGAACAGGCGCTATCCCAGAGGGTACAAGGGGTCAAGGACCCTCTTCTCCAACTAAATTGGAGAATAACCAGAAATACTAAGGGGAGCACAATGTGGTTTGCATGTTGAAAAGCCGTCAGGCGACATCTTTTTTCAAGGTCAGGGCACTGGTTTTTGGCCTGTGGGCCCCAGCAACCGCACCCTGTTCGACGCAGCGCCCAGAGCATCCTAAAAGCGATAGGCGGCTCCCATCATGACGGCGTATGATTTCCAGTTAACCTCGTTTAGACGTGTCTCCCCCACAGAGCCGTCTGCGAAGAAGGTTCGGTCTGTGCCGTGATCAGTAGACCAGTCTTGATAGTCGAAGTTTGCGTTCAAGGCCCAGTGTTCAGTCCAGACAATGTTCCAACCAGCCGAAATGACAATGCCATCACCGTCTGCATCGTGCTCAAAGCTCTTGGGATGGGCAAAATCGCTCCTGAGGTTCCAGTCTGCGTCGGCACAGTAATCGGCCCAGTGATACTCAAAGTTCACATACGCTTCAACCTGAGTCAAATAACGAAGCACTTGTTTTGACGTGAATATCAAGTCAAAACCCACCCAGGGGCCCTCCCATTGGGCCTCATACGTACTGTCCAGTCCCGCGAAGGGTCCTAGCGGAGGGCCGTCAGGAAAGTCGGGGTCTAGAGAAATCCAGGTAATGGTTTGCATTCCGTCTGTCATGGTCAAATTCTGTTCATGGTAGGAATAGCCTATAAGGGGTGTCAGCCCAACAAACCCAGATCCAAATGTGAATGGGTAGCCGACCCCCACAGAGGCATCGAGTGTGTCGCCATCATCTGCGCTGTTATTCGAGCGCGAGAATTCAAAAGATCGCTCATCCTCCAAGTAGTCTGAATCCTGGTTGTCACCATCCTTTATCCAACCGTAACTCACTGAGCCTCTTAGGTAAAAGACCTCCGGCACGATGGTTTTGTTGTATAATTCTACCTGATAAATCTCTATGTCGTCCCAAGTCAACTCGGACAAGACATTTGGATTGCTCCCATTCATATCGCCTGCAATATTCCAATCAAAATCATCCACCCGGTAGCCCGCGCTGAGAACAAGTTCACTCTCTATCCAGGGTACGGTCTTCTTTTCTCTAGTCGGAGCAGAAACACTGGCCCCGGCAGGTCTTTCCGCTCTCTTTTCTTTTATCACACCGACCGCCTGTAAACCAGCCGTCATATTGTCTGAGGAACTAGTCAGAAAGCCACCGCCAAGTTCTTCGGGGAGTTTTATCAAGATGGACGATGCCACCTTTCCCTCTATCATCTCTTCTGGTTGATAATTGGAGAAATAGATGCCTGGTTGCTGCTTCAATCGCTCCACATGTCCCATGGTAAGATCTACCCTTTGGCCTGATGAAAGGGTGACAACAACCGCCATGGCTGGTGTTGACATGAACACCATAAAAAAAATGGCCATCACTATGCATCGTCTTCCATGTCTTTCAAGTCTTTTCACGCACGAACTCCTTTCTAGAGAGACAAAGATGTGAGACTCGACCCTTCCGTGAGCCAAAGGTCTGCAGGGTCTATTGTTGCTGTATACTTGCAACCCTTTACCACGGCCATGCGGTCATTCAATCGTCAGCAAATTTCAGCAAATTACATGCCATTTCTTGCTTTAAGAGACCTGATCGGTATTGGGCGAGGTTTTCTTTAGACACAAGATGCCAGGTTTGGGGTAATCAGGGAGGCAAAGACAAAAAAGGCCAGGATGTCATCTTAGTAGACCAAGGAACCATGGTTTCGCAAAACGTCCAAATGAGACGGCAAAGTAAAGAGTCCCAAATGAACTACCCCGCCGCAAGCAGCGGGGAATGCGCTCAAGGCGCCAAAATCCTGAGGAATGAGGCGTACTGATAGGACGTCGCAGTGACGAAGGATGCAGCGTAACGCAGTCCCGCATAGCGGGATTTACGAAGCCGTCAAGGGATGAACAACATCAAGTAGAGTTCCCATTTAACAACCAATGCCAATGGAATCGCAAATACAACCAATAGTGTTTTGACTCGAACCTTGGTTCTAAATAGGTAGTAATGTGCATGCACTAAAATGACTAAGACAGAAGCGCAAGTGAAAGCATATTTGGCCGTGAAAAATGCCAGGGGGCCATGATTAAGGAAATAGGCCATGACGGGATTGACTTCTGCTGCTCCATGGCTCACGAGAAACAGGGTCAGCATGGCATCCAGTATGCTAAGGACCACAATCATCAGAATGGCTATGAGCGTGTCAAGACTGTACCTGTCGATTTTATAAGGTTTTTTCCTGTCTTCCTCCCTCCTAACCCCTGAGCGCCTTCCTGTGAGCCAATACTTGTTCGGGATGGTCATGCTCTCCGTGCGACGATCAAAGAGGTACCGCCGTTCAGACCTGGATGGGTTATTCGCTGAAACGCTCATGAGACCTATACCTGAGATCCATCATCAATCACCATGAAGAACTAACAACCCTCTGCCGCGTGTTAAAGGATATCTATGAAGCAATCGGTTTAATAGGATGACCATGCCACAGCCCATGATGAGTCCGGCATCATGAAAGGCCTTTTGAAAGACGGTGTTTACAATGTCCCCCCATCCACTATAACCAGCGGTCCAATGGACCTCCAAAGGCCAGAAGAAGGAAACCGGTGAGTTCGTCAATAAGAGATCTGCCAAAACATGGGATACGATGATCAGAAAGCAACACCTGAGACTCATCTTTGGAATCTTCGACCAGAGTGTCCAGGCACGTGATGCAACATAACCCATGAATAAAGCAAAGAGGAGGCTGTGCGTTGGCCCCCGGTGAAAAGCGTGTCCATTTCCCCGCAAAAGGAGGCCGATCAGTACATCCAAGTCCGGTAAGTTGGCGAGAACGGCAACAAAAACAGCAATTCTCCACCGACTCAAGCCAGAATAACTTCGAGAACACAGGTCCTGGGTTGTCAACCCAATGGCCGTATGACCCAACAGTAACGGCATCGCTAAGGCCTCCTAAACGGTTCTAGATGTGTGAGGATTTATAGAAAAGGCAGCATTATTTTTCACGCCGCCCTGATCCCTGGTGCTTGGCCCTGTCCCTGGGCCTCTCTCTGGTCTCACTCTGTATCAAAGGGCATGCCAACCCGAGATAATGTCAAAATGTCTCTTATTTCTAAATAGTTATCAAACATTCCGCCCACCATGAGTGTAAAAAAGTTCATACCTGGCCTCCTCTTATATTGCAATAAAGTTCTAATAAAGTTCACACCGAAATCTTGGTACAACCCATTTAAAAGACCATCATGAGCCTTTACCTTTAATCTCAAAAAACAGCCTTTTCTGGCGTGAACATAAAGGCCTCGATGAACCAGGCAGGGGGAAAATTGACGGGATGGGAGGATGGGGCAAGGCGGCTCTTACAGGAACTTGCCTGCAGTCTTAATGAATCGAGGCGGTGCATGGGCTCGCCGTTGCGGTTCACAATGCCTTGAAGACCTTGGCCAAAGAGTCGCCTGCCACGTGGATCTTCCACTCATTGAGATAACCAAAGGGAGTTACCGTAACCTTGTAACCGGTGCCTTCCAGGCGTTTGCGGGCCTCCTCTACAAAGGCTTGAGCAAATTCTGGTGATGCCTTGCTGGTAGACAAGTGGTTAAATGAGTGAAGGACGATGGTCTTGGCGTCGAATTTTCCGGCCAGCCATTTGACGTTCTTGACGAACTTAGTCAAGACCTTGCCTCGACGCCCCATGTCTTCGGCCTCCACCTGGTAAAAAACAACCACGGCTTTTCGGCATGTCGCCTCGACATTCTGATTAGCCGCATGTGGCAGCACCTTCTTAAAAGTCTTAAACCAAAAGGAGGGGGCATAAAAAAGAAGGAGTTTCATCTTGGACCTTTCTGTTTTTTCCCCGCCAAGCCTTGCCACGTGTCAGAGGGATGATTATATTTGTTTAAGGCAGATTTCTGGGACCGGTGGCAGCACGTGGCCTCACCGCACTTATATGTGACTATGGGATGAGACCCACCGACCCCGGCTCCGGTGCTGCCAATTATCAAATCCGAACTTATACGTTACCCCTTCGACGGATGACTTAAAGGGCAAGGCCGGGGAAATGACCTGGCACGCTTTATGCTTGTAATAATTAACGACTGGTCGATAGAAGACTGGTTATTGTATTCTACCTCCTCCTTTCCTTGGGGCGGAACATGAGTTAAAACGTGTTCCGCCCTCCCTTTTTCGCCGCATGGCCTAGCACCGTCACGCTCAGAGCATCTGTGGGGACCTTGACACAGTGTGTTACTCTATTGACACATTTCGGGCAATTCACACCATGATCCCATCATCGGCCATTGGCCTGCCTTCTTGTTTTGTTAACATGGCCTGTCATCATGCTATTGGGCGTTTCTAGCGTGGTGTCCCAGCAATAAGTTCAAAAAGTGCAAATCATATAGTGGCCGTCGTCTAAAGCCATTTGCCTCGCTCCGGGACCATTTTGGGGACGGCGTCCGAAGGTTGCTAAATCACAGAAACTCGGGCCTTTAGGCCCTCAGACAGTCTGTGATTCTTTACGCAACCTTCAACATCCGTCTGACTCCCAAAAGGCTCAATGTTGCTCGCAAAAAGGCTTTGGACGGCGTCCGAATAATGCAAAGTACGGCTGGGACACAACGCTAGGGCTTATAGAAAGATATGCCACCCATGAAAGGCTCGCTGGCCCTTGTTCTGCTCCCGTGCCTGCCTTCAAGTCTGGCGCACATATGCCGATAACAATGATATGGCCACACAGATCTTCTTTATTGTAGCCGCATTGATCGTTGGGGGCTTGGCCGCCTTTGCCCTAGAATTGCTGCTAGACAGATAATCCCCCTGCTGCTATCCCGACCCATTTCTTCCCCGGAGTCTCCCTTTGCTGGCATCGGGGGTTCTTACCGTATGTGGCCCACGGTTCTCAAGGACTTTCCTTGACCGGCCCTCCCGTCACTCTTGTTATTCTCCCCAAGGATGCTTATCAATAAGGTGTGGAGGGGCGGCCGCTTGATCAGCTTGAGACCGGATGCTCACTTCCTCCCAACGCAGGTCCTCAAGCGGTCAACGCCCCTTCACCCAGGACTTTCTTTTTTGTCCCTAATCATGACGATCATCCTGCATACCCTCTTCATGGCTTATATGGTATAGTATCCCCTATAGT
>JASFPF010000043.1:0-7791 GCA_050116135.1 Deltaproteobacteria bacterium
GGCTGTTGCCCAAATAGGAATGCCTTTGAGCGGTTCATTAAAACGTTTTTTCATGCTCCCCTTACAACCCCAATTCATCACTTATATCCTGCATGGCCTTGATGGCAATGTCGAAAAACACGCTTAACTCGAGTCCCGTATTCTCTATTTCCGCCATAAACGCCCGATTGCAATTTCGTGCGAATGCCTTGCTCTTATACTTCTTTTTCAGTGATTTTGGTTTTACACTGGCAAGCTTCTTGTCAGGGGTCATCAAGGCCGCAGCAGATATCAATCCGGTTACGCTTTCTGCAGCAACAAGCACATGTTCTATGTTTCTTGTTCTCTTTTTGTCTAATACGTTCCCTCCACCGCACTCGCTCCCCCAGGCATGAGAGCAGATAATCTCTACGGCCTCATCCGAAACACCGGCATCGCTTAAGATGCCTCTGGCGTAGACGCAATGATGGACCGGGTCATCCTTGGTCTGTTCAAAATCTATGTCGTGGAGCAACCCCAGAATCGCCCACTGGTCTTCGTCCTGACCAAAGTACCTGGCCAATCCTCGCATGATCACCTCAGATGCCCGGCAATGCTTGTGGATCCAAGGCTCCTTGATGTGCTTTTCAAATAGCGTTTTTGCCTGTTCGTAAGACAGGTTCGTATTTACAGACTCAAAGTGCTCTTTGACCATCTCTGTGTTCTTCCTTTCACCCCTACAACCCCAATTGAAGATTCCCTGCAGCAAGCAGGGAATCTTCGACCGTAAGAAAGTTTGCTGTTTTCAGGTACGCTCGCTAACCCCGCAGCATGCTTCGGGGAATGCGCTCGCTTTCGCGGTTCATCACTTACTTCGGGGAGCACCATGTGATTCGTATTTTGACACCAATTCTATTTGTGCATCGGCATTATGGCAGAAACGGGGCCAGGGAAAAAGGGAAAACGGGGAATTTGCTTGACAGAGTTCTTCCAAGGTTGATAGATTTTATAATAATAACGATTGTTCCTGGATGGAGATGACAACATCACAAGCCCCGGAATACGTCCGGGGCTTTTTTTTGGGGAATGATGAAGAAGGATAGGACTAGCAGGTAGCAAGCCGGTCAATACTTTTTGCCACAAAAACCAAGAACGTTATTCTTGATGGACTCGTAAAAAGTTTGCAAACAGACGGCACAGTAAAAAGCTCCAGATGCAAGGCGCGCGAAGCTTGAGGATTGAGGCATACTTACGATACGTCGCAATGACGAAAGATGAAGCGCAACGCCGTAGATGGACTTTTTTACGAAGCCGTCATTCTTAAGGAACGAATGATACAGAAAAAGGTTATCCTTTGAACAGCCAACATCAGAAAGAAATCCAACGCCGCCGCACCTTTGGCATCATCAGCCATCCGGATGCGGGCAAGACCACCCTGACTGAGAAACTACTGCTGTTTGGCGGTGCCATCCAGATGGCCGGGGCGGTGAAATCGCGTAAGGCCGCCAGGTACGCCGTCAGCGACTGGATGTCCATTGAAAAGGAGCGCGGACTTTCGGTCACAACTTCGGTAATGAAATTTAATTACCAAGGTTTTGAGATCAACCTGCTGGACACGCCCGGCCACCAGGATTTTTCCGAAGATACGTATAGGGTGCTCACCGCAGTGGATAGCGGTTTGATGGTCATTGACAGCACCAAGGGGGTAGAGGCCCAGACCGAGAAGCTGATGGAGGTGTGCCGGATGCGTAATACGCCCATTATGACCTTCATCAACAAGCTGGACCGAGAAGGCCGGGACCCACTGGATATCCTCGCCGATATTGAGGATAAGCTGCAAATTGAGTGTGCCCCCCTTTCCTGGCCCATCGGCATGGGCAAGAGCTTAAAAGGTGTGTACAACCTTTACCGTCGGCAGCTGCACCTTTTTACTCCAGGCCAGGATACCAGGCCGCAAGACGGTATCGTGGTCACCGAGCTTGCCGACCCCATAATCGATAAATTTCTGGGCCGCCAGGCGAATAAGCTGCGGGAAGATATCGAGCTGCTGGAAGGAGCTGCCAATCCCTTTGAACATGAGCAATATTTAAAGGCGAGCCAAACCCCGGTATTTTTTGGCAGCGCCATCAACAATTTCGGCGTGAAGGAGTTGCTGGATGCTTTTGTCGAGCTGGCACCGGCCCCTGGGCCCCGCCCCACTACCAGCCGACCGGTCTTCCCGGAAGAGGAATCCTTTACAGGCTTTGCCTTTAAAATCCAGGCCAATATGAATCCGGCTCACCGGGATCGGATCGCATTTTTTCGTATCTGTTCAGGGAAATTCACTCGCGGCATGAAGGTGCGTCACCACCGGCTCGGCAAAGAGGTGGCCCTGACCAACGCCACTATCTTCATGGCCCAAGATCGCAGCAACGTAGAGGATGCCTATCCAGGCGATATTATCGGCATCCATAATCACGGAACCATCAAGATTGGCGATACGTTCACTGACAAGGAGCAGCTCAAATTTACCGGTATTCCCAATTTTGCGCCCGAGCATTTCCGCAGGGTGGTGCTAAAGAACCCGTTCAAGGTTAAACAGCTCAAAAAGGGTCTGTTACAGATGGCCGAGGAGGGGACTGTCCAAATGTTCCGTCCGATCACGGGCAGCGATTTCATTCTGGGAGCGGTGGGGGTGTTACAGTTCGATGTGACCATGGCGCGGCTCAATGCAGAATACGGGGTGGATGCCGTCTACGAAGGGGTGAATTGTGCTGCAGCCCGTTGGATAAGTTGTGATGATCGTAAGAAGCTTGAAGAGTTCAAGGTAAAAAACAAGGTCAATCTGGCCTTGGATGCTGAGGGGCACCTCTCCTTTCTAGCAGCCAGTGAGTGGCGGTTATCCCACACCATGGAGCTTTTTCCGGATATTGTCTTCCACAAGACCAGGGAATATCGTTGAGGTTAACGGTACGCGTACTTTTGCGTCTCGTGTCCGCTATCGCCGAATGGTAACCTCATTGATCACCACTGGCTCGAGGGGCTTGTCCATTGGACCCGTTTCTACAGAACCAATCTTTTTCACCACGTCCATGCCATTGACTACTTTTCCAAATACCGAGTGTCTTCCATCCAGATGCGGTGTCGCCGCGAGAGTAATAAAAAACTGGCTTCCATTGGTCCCAGGCCCGGCATTCGCCATGGAAAAAATCCCGGCATGATTATGCTTCAAGGATGGATCAAATTCGTCGGTAAACTGATATCCAGGTCCGCCTGTTCCGTTCCCCATGGGGCAGCCCCCCTGAATGACAAAGTCCGCAATCACCCGATGGAAAGTCAGACCGTCATAAAAACGCCCTCCACCTTCGGTCTCCTGTCTTCCTTCTGCAAGGTTGACGAAGTTCCATACTGTCTCAGGGCACTCTTTTGCATAGAGTTCAGCCTCAAAAGTCCCAAGACTGGTCTCAAAAACAGCAGTGACACGTTCAACATCTTCCTTGTAATCATCTTTTACTCCGAGCATGGATTCCTCCTTTATAGATTTTTCAATCAATATCTATTTGATATGACAACATTTGTCAAACCCCACAGCCCGGTTTTTGGATTCTATTGACATGGCGACCTGGTCGCAGGAAGCTCTGGCCACTGTGATTTGGAAAAAACTGTAGTCCCACGCCCATAAAAATTGCCCTTGCAGATAGAAACGTGACAGACTAATACTCGCCTTGAGTCAAGACAAAACAGGCTGTGGCCCACGTGGGAAGACCTTTGATCAGGGAGACCTATCATCATGGCGCAGACAGCTGGCGGCATATTGAAACTAACGAAAAACGGTGGTGGTGTACTGTGTGACCCCTTGCAGCCCTTTGGCGCCAAAGCCCATGACATTGTGGTATCACCCGGGCTCGTGAGGGCGTATGCTCTTGTCCAAGGTGTCATGGTCACAGGCTCTGTGCAGAAACATAAAAAGCTACCCCAACTGGCCAGCATTGAATCGGTCTGTGGCCTCAGCCCAGAACAGTTCAAAAAACGAACCCCTTACCCCCACCTTGTTGCCATCGATCCGTCCGAGAGGTTCCAACTGGCTGCCACAGGTGAGATGAGCATGCGCGTCGTTGATCTCTTGGCGCCTATCGGCAAGGGCACTCGGGGCTTAATTGTCTCACCACCGAAGGCCGGAAAGACCACACTGCTGCAGCAAATGGCCACAGCCATCCGCGCCGGTGATCCCAAAACGCGCATTCTAGTACTACTCATTGGTGAGCGTCCTGAAGAAGTCACCTACTTCCGTCGCGCCGTAGATGCAGAAGTCATCGCCAGTTCCAGTGATCGCAGTATCTCGGAACACGTGGGGTTGGCTGAACTGATGCTGGCTCATGTGGGCACTGAGCTTGAGTGTGGCCGCGATATCGTGGTGCTCGTTGACAGTTTGACGCGCATGGGCAGGGTCTTTAACCTTAAGGGCAGGGGCAGGGGGCGAACACTGTCGGGTGGTTTGGACGCCGGGGCCCTGGAGATTCCTCGCCGTTTTTTCGGCCTTGCACGGAATATCGAAAACGGCGGATCCGTCACCATCATCGCCACGGCCCTCATCGACACGGGGTCACGCATGGATCAGCTTATCTTCGAGGAATTCAAGGGCACCGGTAACAGCGAGATCGTTCTGGATCGCGGGCTTGCCGAAGCGAGAATCTTTCCGTCCATCAATGTGGCGGCCAGTGGCACCCGAAAAGAGGAAAGACTGTATGACCCTGACGATATCAAGCGCCTTGCCACCATTCGTCGAGGCCTGGTAGACCGCCAACCTAAAGATGCGATGATCTCGTTGCTCAAGGCCCTTGAGCCATATCCCACAAACGAGGAATTCCTTCAAGGTATCCCCGAAGATATCCCCGCCCCGAACCATGCTTAAGGGGCTATTGCCGACATCCCTTTGCCCTCGGCCCTGCAACGTTTTTTGGCCAGTCTCAGACTTGCTCCAGGCGACGTCCGAACGCGCCCTTCCAGCTCAACCATTTGCTTTCGCTAATTTTCTACTTTGCCAAGTTTCCCAAAAGAAACGTCTCGATGAACCGCTCAAAGTCGTTGCTGCTTGGGCAACAGCCCGTTGATCACCCGGAGGCTTCTTTACAGCAAGCCGGCTCACTCTTTCAGCTTGATGGAAAGGTTGCCTTCTTCCACACGGATATTTTCAACGCCGGCTGCAAAGGCTTGCCAGAAGCCTCTTTCGGCGCCAAATTCTTTTACCAGGTCAACGTTTTTGAGGCCGCCAAGCCATGCGTTGGGGATCGGAACCCCCCAGATGCTGACACCTTTGAGCATGACAACCGGGTTCCGGTCATCGTACCTCAGTTCCAAGCCGGCGGTGACCCTCAGCGTTTTACCCCCGAGGAAGGGAAAATCGGCATCTAGCGGTATGAGGAGTTTAGCGCTCGCCAGGCCCTCCGATAGATCGATGGCAAGTTTGTGTGCCAGATTGGTGTTTCGAGCCACCAGGGCATTAAGTTCACGCTCGCTTAGTCTGATCTGTCGGCTGGCACCTGCTTCATCATAGCGCTCCGGTGTTAAAGGAGCACGCCGTTTGCTACGGACCGCCTGCGGATCATAACCCTGTTTGCCGGGTGCCCCCTCCGTGCGCCCCGTGGCGGGATCCAACTGCGCTAACTTGGCATTAAGCACCTGCACTTCGCGGTCATTGAGTTTTACCGGTTTAAATTCCCTGGGAAGCAGGTAGGTCGTTGCCAGCCAGACCGTTATCACCGACGTAACCATGGCAATGGCCACGACGAGCAGCACGACCTTGAAGCGGCTGGACCGTCTTTCTGGACCCGGTGGGCTGGTTGGTAATGTATCCGTGTTCATGGGCACCTCTCGAAGGAAAGTAGATACCCACGGGCTTACGCCCGTGGGTATCTACTAAGTTACGAACAGATTTCTATCGGTTATCACGAAGAATGTCAATCTTGGGGGTGAGAATGGCAGGGCTCTCGCTTAAGCGGCGCATGAACGGGGCCAGGTAACGCCTAACGGCTTCTTTCTGTGCATACGGCACCCAGCTTCAGCTCTAGACAAGTCGCATAATGACGCAACATCGCAGTCACAAGGCCGGTTCTGTTTCCTCTCTTTGCCTCGGCGCTCTGTTTAGCATCCTTTCTTTTTCTTTCTGTCTCATCCATCATAGGTTCTTGCTCGTTTAGGATATCCCCTCTTGGCATGGTCTCTTGCTCCTTCCTTTCGCTCGATCTTTCCTAAGAGCAAACAAGATGCCAAAATAACCGAAGGCCAATAACTACCTTAATTTCAAATACTTGCCTGTCTTAATCAGGCATCCCGAGTGAGAAAAGAAGAAAATAAATACCACCTTTCTGAGTAACAAAGTCAACAATGGCACGGACGTGGGGGCTATTCATTTGGCGTCTGGGGACAGTGCGGGGCTGTCCAGAGTCGGGGTGTATTCTCTGCGCCTGGGTTCTCTAGTCATGCCGAGAGGAGGGTCACCTCCGACTCCAGACCGCCCCTATAGAAGAAAGGAGGAAGGGTTGAGGGGTGAAAAGTTTCAAGGGGAAAAGTTCCCCCAACCGCTGAGGGCAATATAACGCAGCCATATGGAGGAATTTTGTGGGAAGTGTGGAGATTTTGTGGTTTTGCCCTAACGAGCAAAAAGCGGAAGGCTGTTTGCCCAGGGCGTACACGATGAGCGTCAAGAATGGTCGGGATTGTTTTTGGCGGCTCCGTCCCGCAGAGCCCCTGGTTGACTGATCTCTTCTTTGGAAGGCGCAGAACCACTTGCGGTGATGGGAGGCAAGACATCGCTGAAGACAACACCGTAGATTTCCCAGACTGCCGTGAACAACGCTGCAATGATTGGCCCGATAATAAACCCAACAACACCAAACATCAAGATTCCTCCCAGGGTCCCAAATAGGATCAGTAGTTCATGCATCTGTGTGTCTCTACCCACCAACAACGGGCGCAGAAAGTTGTCCACACTTCCAACGACGATGGCACAAAACGTTGCTAATCCTACAGCCTTAATCAAGTGACCGCCTGCAGCCAAAACGATCGCTGCAGGAACCCAAACCAGTGCTGTGCCGATGCCGGGAATAATAGACAACACAGCCATGATGGCACCCCAAAAGACGGCACCTTTAATGCCCACAACCGCAAAGGCCAACCCTGCCAATCCGCCTTGAAGGACGCCGATCACGATGGTGCCTTTCAACGTGGCACGAGTAACACTGGTGAACTTGTCAAGCAAACGCCTTTCGTCAGCTTCTTCGAGGGGGAGATAAAAAAGGATTTTGTCGAGCAACTTGTGACCATCCATGAGGAAAAAGAACATACTGTAGAGAAGGATGAAGGTCATGAAAAGGAAGTTAATCGTCATGACAGTGGCCGAAGAGAGCCTGTCGATCAGGAAAGAACTCAGCGTTCCGACGATTTGGCCCGCCTTCTCCAGAATAGCCTTTTCGTGTGGCTGGATACGATCGTAAAACGGCACAGAGGCCAAGAGCTCAGAAAAAGCCGCCGGTCTTGATACCTGTTCCTTAATCCACGGTGTCACCGACTGACCGACTTCAATCGCTTGTGCCGTTATCATCCCCAGGAGTCCCCCCAAGGGCAGTAGAATGCCTGTCACGATCAATAAGAGCGTTACAATGGAGGCGAGAGCCCGCCGTCCGCCAAACCAGCGTTCAAATCGGTGGTATATGGGATGGGCCAGAGAACAAAAGATGCCGGCCAGCAGTATGGCCATCAAAAATTGGCGAATCATAGCCAAAAAAATCGCTGTCACTAGAAGAGCACAGAGCACGACAACAGACCTGTTCAGATGAGCTTGCTGCATAGAAGTTA
>JASFPF010000044.1:0-7782 GCA_050116135.1 Deltaproteobacteria bacterium
TGGACATGTATTCTTGCGATGCGTTGCTCGCTGCGATCGACAGTTTTAAAGGCGCGGTGGTCATGGTCACCCACAACGAGATGCTTCTCCATGCCCTGGCCGACCGGCTTATCGTGTTTCAAAACGACCGCGTATCCGTATTCGAGGGAAGCTACCAACGGTTTATGGAAAAAGGGGGCTGGGGAGATGAGGTGGTTGCCAAATCTGCGCAAAAAGACACGGATGAGGAGCCATCCAGCGTCAAGGTGACCAAGAAAGAAAAACGACAGAGACGCTCCGCTATTATTATTGAACGAGCCAAGATCCAGAAACCGCTGGAGAAGCGTATTGTCCAGGTGGAAAGCGAGATCGAAGCCCACGAAAAGGTGCTCAATGAACTCAACGACGCCATGCAGGAGGCCTCACAAGCACAGGATGGCAAAGGCATTGCGAAAATCTCACAATCGATTCATCACTTTCGCTCAGCCATTGACAGGCTCTTCAATGAACTGGAAACGCTCACCACCACCCTCAATGAACAGTCTGCCCTTTTTCAAGAAAGGCTGGATCAACTGGACCGCCTCGGAGACTCTTGAGAAGGCCCGCCGCCCAATCAGAAGAATTAATAGCATTACAGACACACTTAAGAAGGCAGATGGCTAAGTGGAAGGCTGGACCACGAAAGTTCTGGCGGGCCGAAGACCCTCAGGATCTTGGACTCAGGGAGACCGGCATAAAGAGCCTCTTTGTCCGAAACTGATACAGCAAGGAGATGAAGATGAAGCAATGGCTAATACCCACTTTTGGGGCGTTTGTTCTATGGGGTTTGTGGAGTTTTATTCCCAAGATTACGACAAAATACATCAGTCCAAAGAGCGCCGTACTTTTTGAGGTTTTAGGTGGCATCATACTAGCCATCATTGTCTTAATCTCTTTGAACTTGAAACCTGACATTCACCCTAAGGGTATTCTTTTGGCTATAACGACTGGTATCCTTGGGTTTGCTGGGGCCTTATGTTTTCTTTGTGCGGCTTCAAAGGGGCCTATTTCATTAGTCGCCGTACTATCAGCTCTGTATCCTATTATTGCAATTGTATTGGCGGTGTTTTTCTTAAATGAGTCTATTACAGTAAAACAGGGTCTGGGTATTGTTCTTGGGCTGGGGGCTATGATCTTAATTGCCACATAACGCTCACAATGAGCGGTGTGAACGGAGAAAGCTATAGAAGTGTTGCCAATAGCAGACGGAAAGAAGTATCGACTATGCCGATACAGGTTTCACATCCGCTCCATTGGGTTGTTGGGCAGTCTCAAAAAGCAAACAGTCGTTGTAGAACTGAAATAACTTCCAACTGGGTTTTCGCATCAATGGAACCCAGTTTTTTGATCAGTCGTTTCTTATCTATCGTTCGGATCTGATCCAGGACAACTTGCCCTTCTTTTCTTTTGAACCTGCAATTAACTCGGGTGGGGTAGTCCTTCGTAGCTGAGGTCATCTGAGCCACTATGACGCTACGGACATGTCGATTCATTTCATCAGGCGAAATAATCAAACAGGGTCTGGTTTTTTGAATTTCAGAGCCAACAGTAGGGTCGAGGTTAATCAAATACACATCGAACCTATTCGCTACCATTGCCACTCCTCCTCATCCCACGAGTGGGAAATGTTGTCATGACCCATCACCAGAGCATCATCGTTCTCTTCAGCCATGGTTTTGAAAGCCCTTTCCCAACCGTTCCGAGGACTTGTGACGGGCCGTATGATGATTCGATTGTTTTCAACTTCAAGATCAACATCGTTCATAATCCCCGTTTGTTCAAGCAGGGGTTTTGGGATACGTATTCCTTTGGAATTACCGATTTTTACGACACGTGCTCTCATGTTTGTACCTCCTTGACCAAATGTGACCACATTGTAATTACGTCACACCCAAAAGTCAAGGATAGTTTGCTTTCGTTCTTCAATCTTTTGCTGCCTAACGGTCTGCGTGAGCAGTGCGGTCTACCGCATCAGCTCCATGCAGTGGTTATCATTGCTGGATTATTTATAAGAAACTTTTAGATGTAGAGCCGCTTCTTTCAGTTTCCTGTCAGCTGTCCACAAGGGGGTGTCAGACAATTTCGCAGACGCTAGAAGGTGCGCATCAACAAACCCTATCCCCACACCAAATAAATGGTTTCTTTCGACAAAGAAAAGAAATTCGGTTATATCCACAGTTGGCGTTGAGGGTAAGGTTTTCAGCAAGGAAAGGATTTCATTTCGGTTTCTAATGTTTTCACAAGCCAGCTCACCAATGATGAATGAGTGGCAAACCACTTCACCATCCACCAGAAGGTTTTCAAGATGATGATCACCCTTGCGCAGGTGATTGACCCATATGGAGGTGTCCACTAGGACCATCGCTAAGATTTTGCCGATCTACGACGAGGTATCGGTCTCAGACCATCCTCAGTTCCACCCAGTTTTGCCAGGCGCTTGCTGCTCTCACGGGCAATCAAGGCTTCTAACCCTTGCCTGACCAAAGCAGTTTTCTCTTTAATGCCAGTCAATTGGGATGCTTTTTTGAGAATGTCATCGTCTATGTTTAAAGTTGTTCTCATATGTATCTATATGTATCATTTAGGCATATTTGTCAACAGAAAAATCAATGATAACCAGATATTCAGGAGAAATTGTGATGCTTCCCATTCCTCCCGCGCTGGAGGCTCAATTCGAGGATTGTCTTCGAAAGAACGCGGTTCCGAAACAAAGCCATGGGTCGTTCAAAAAGTGGCTGCGCTACTATTTGGACTTTTGTGAGAAGTATCAGTTTCCCGCCGCACGGAAAGAGAGCCTGCCTGAGTTTCTTGGCAAGCTGCGGGAAAAGAGGCAAACGAAGCCTCAACAAGAGCAGGCTGCTTGCGCGATCCAGTTGTTTTACGAGATTTCCGACGGAAAACCTCCCTCCCAAAAGCCGCCCATGGGCCTGGGAAGCGCCTCACCCCAAAAGGTTTACAATAAAGATGTAAATCAGAGCTATGTCCACGAGGCTTCCTCCAGGCCTTGGCAACCTCCGGGCCCTTCTCGTGACAAAGCATTGCCAAAACGTGCCTTCCGGCAAGAAGGCACATACAGCCACCAAGTACACCGCAGACCCAGCTCAGTCCCTGCACCGATGGCAACCTCGGTCCCTCTGCGTTCGGTTGGCGCTGCTGAGAAGACCCGGGTCGAAAAGCGTGATGGATCGAGCCTTGTTGGACCTCCCCAAACCAGCAGCGGCGGGTAAGCCTCCTGGGAGGCCGAGTATGCTTCCTTGGCCAATGAGATCAAGGTGCGCCACTATTCTCCAAAGACTCTCAATACGTATAGGGGCTGGGTGCGCAAATTCCAAGCCTTTACGAAGAGCAAGCCGCCGCTAGGGCTTTCAACCCATGATGTAAAGGAGTTTCTGACCTTCCTGGCGGTCAAGCGAAAGGTGGCGTCATCTACCCAAAATCAGGCGTTCAACGCGCTTTTGTTTTTCTTTCGACACGTTCTTGACAAAGAGTTCGGAGCAGTCGACGGCGTCGTCAGGGCAAAGCGCAAACCTTACATCCCCGTGGTGCTGTCTCGCGAGGAAATAGACGCTGTCTTGACGCACCTTTCGCCCCCGTATGATCTGGTAGTCAAACTGCTCTACGGTTGCGGGCTTCGTCTTTCCGAGTGCCTGAATCTTCGTGTGCATTGCTTCAATTTTGATGCCGGCATCCTGAGCATTCATGACGGCAAAGGGCAAAAGGACAGAACCGTACCTCTTCCCGAAACGATCATTGCCGAACTGCGAAAGCAGCTTGAATTTGTGAACGACACTCATCAACGGGATCTGGCACGAGACTATGACGGGGTTTTCCTGATGAATTCCCTGGAGAGGAAGTACAAGAACGCAGCCAAGGATTTCATCTGGCAATGGTTCTTCCCGGCCAAGCAAATGACCTACGTGGAGGCTACCAGGGAACACAGGCGCTATCACCTGCATGAAACGCATGTGCAAAGAGCTATCAGGCAGGCAGTGAAGGAGGCAGCGGTGCCGAAACGTGCTTCGGCCCACACCTTTCGCCACAGTTTTGCCAGTCACTTGCTCCAGGCCAATTATGACATCCGGACGATTCAGGGATTACTTGGACACAGTGATGTCAGAACCACCATGGTTTATACTCATACGATTAAGAGCTTGACGATCAAAGAGACGAAAAGCCCGCTCGATTTCTAGTTTCAGATGAGAACACTGAACAGCGTGGCAACACCCCACCCTTTGCTCATTCCGTGTGGTATGAGAGGTTGGTGTGTGGGGGATCCTAAAACATGCGAGGGGTCACCATTATCAGAACAGGCATTGTCCTTGGAGGTTTCCTCCTTGCTTTACTACTGGTGTCACTTGGCACCGTTTTGTTCTTAGACAGACCCAATGAAGAAGCCTACAGATTAGCCTTAGATTTTCTTAAGAAGAAAAGGTCCTTGATCAAAAATAAACAGTACATTGCAGTGGTTGACTACACGAAGCCTTCATTTGTCCGAAGACTGTGTGTCTACGACACGGAAAACAACACAGTAACGAAACACTTGGTGTCACATGCCAAGAGGTCGGGCCATATATATGCCACTGATTTTTCTAATGAGATATCGTCGGAAAAAAGCAGCAAAGGTTTCTTTCTCACGGGCGCTGTTTATCAAGGTAAACACGGGCGTTCCTTGCGTTTAAAAGGCCTTGAAAAGGGCATAAATGACAACGCCCTGGTTAGAGGTATTGTGATTCATGGCGCAGACTATGTAAGCTGGGAATCAATCCTTGCAAATAGGGGAAGACTGGGGAGCAGTCTAGGCTGTCCGGCAGTATCAATGAAGAGCGTTGATGAAGTGATTGACAAGCTGAAGGATGGTAGTCTTGTATTTATTCACACTGAGAAATAGCTCTGCAGCTAAGGCCTCACACCCGAATCTTCAGATCCCTATAAAGCTATAGAGCAAGGGCAGGGTCAGAGACGGCTCTGTCCTTTTTTGTGGCTTACGGTGGGGTTGGTCGTCCTTACGCCTTCACGCTTTCTAACCAAATAATCGCATGCCGCTAATTCGCCTCTAACAAATGCCTGAAAGGGTCATACATTAATGGCTGGTGGAGCCACCTACCCCTGAAAGGAAAAAGCTGAAAATCATTAAACCTTCCTTCCCAAAGGCTCCCCGGCCTTTTCTGTTTTGCCCTTTCTCTTTATCCCCCATGTTCAAGTGTCCACCTTTTTGAGATTGTGGCTTCAAAAATGGAAAGCCTCCGCAGAGAGGGGCGTATCTCTACGAAGGCTTTTGAAAGAGGCAAGACCGTGCCCGGTCCCATGAAAGACCGCCCGCGTGTCGCCACCGTGGGAATCTTGCCAGCTATTTCAAAGAAAAATGCTAAACACAATCATTGCAAAAAATGTACCTATTGAAGACCCTGCAGTTTGCTGCAGGGTCTTCAAATTCGCAAATTTTTGTGATATTCAGATGCAACTTTATAGCGCCGGCTAATAGCGAGACAAAGGGGTGTTGTCATGGTTTTTGTCTTGAGCTTGTTGTTGATCACTGTTGGCACGAAGTTTGATTACCTGAATGAAAGACTCTGCCACCAGGAAAAGGAACAAGACCATGCATATCCCCTTCAAAAACAGGGTCAACTCTGGGCCCTGCCTCCCCACCGGCGTTCGCCAAGAGTATGATCCAGCGGAAGTTAGGCGGAACAAGGGTTCCAACTCATTTAGCGAGTTTCTGACTGACATAATCAAAACCATTGGGAAAAAAACAGACCTTTCTGCAGAGGCTTCGCCTCTAGACGGAGAAAAACTACAACAGCTTGCTCAGATCATACAAGTTGAAATGAACAATTATCTATTTCAAGCGCTTGTGGACCATGATGACAACGATACTTGGCAGGAACTCCGTGGCAATTGGATGGATTTTCTCCCAATAGGCAGCAGACCGGCATCATTGTTGTCAAAAGTCCAACATGCTTCACAAAACGAAGACCACATCCATTCACCACCTAGTATTGATCGCATCATAGACCATGTTTCAGGGAGATACGATGTTGAGCCTAGCTTGATAAGGGCAGTTATAAGGGCTGAGAGTGACTTTGACTCCAATTGCACCTCGTCAAAAGGGGCCATGGGGCTGATGCAGCTCATGCCCGAAACAGCACAAGAGCTAGGTGTCAAGAATCCCTACAATCCCGTTGAGAATATCATGGGCGGGACACGCTATTTGAAGAGCTTGCTGGATAGATATGACGGCAATATTCCGCTTGCGCTGGCAGCCTACAACTGGGGAATGGGCAATGTCGAAAGGCATCCCAACAGGTTACCTCAGGAGACCCGAGCCTACATTGCCCGTGTTAATGAATATTACCGTAACGCCAAGTCTTAGTGCCCACCGCACTTCATCACCATTGATCACTAGTTTTGAGATGCCCACAAAGGCGAGGTTTTTTAGATATATCTGTGAAGAGACCGTTCGACTCCAGAGGGTCGGACTTGGCAAGAACTATAAACAGGATGCTTCCCGTTTTCTTCTGCCTGTTCCGTTTGAACACGACACTCCTAAGATCTAGGTTTCAGCGCTGATTCAATGGATCGTATTAATGTGGTCTTCGCGGATATTATTATTGGGGTGAATACAACGACATGTCTGGATAGGAAAGTGGTTTAGGCGTGAGAATTATTTACACCTGTGACCTGCATGGCATTGTGGCCTTGTATTCACAACTGTTCGCTCTGGCGACCGATTGTCAGGTAAATGCGATAATCATCGCTGGGGACTTATTGCCAAAAGACGGACCATTTTATGAGTTAGTAGAAGACCAAAGGAGTTTTATCACCGAGTTCATGGAGCCAAGCCTGGAGGAGATTAGCCGCAAACTGCCTGAATTAGAAATGTACGTCATGATGGGAAATGATGATTGGCTGATTAACATGGCATTCCTAGAGGACCTGCAGAGACAGGGCTTGTTAAAGCTACTTCATATGAACAAATATCCGATTGGTACAGACTTTGAGATAATCGGGTATGGTCATGTGCCGCCAACGCCCTTTAGTATCAAGGATAGCGAACGGATAGACACCGCTTCTGCACCAATGGAGCCTCAAGTGTCTGCCGCGTTTATAAGCACGGAAAGGGGAATCTCAAGAATCGATCCCACATCTCATTTCGCCAGGCGCTGTTCCATCGAAGAAGAATTAGCGACAATGCCGACCCCGAAATCCTATCAAAAGACCGTCTATGTGATGCATGCCCCTCCGTTTCGAACTCACTTAGACGTGTTGTATGATGGACGGCCGATCGGAAGCCGTGCGATCCGGAAATTCATTGAAAAGCACCAGCCTTACCTGACTTTGCATGGCCACGTACATGAGGCGCCTTCACGATCCGGGAGTTATTGGGATAAGATCGGCAATACCGTCTGCCTTAACTCTGGTCAGGGGCATCACACGCTGCATGCTGTTGTCTTTGAATTAGAAGACGTTTTGAAAACCATGAATCATAGTATTTTTGGATAAGCTGAGTGGTTAGAATTGAAGACCCTGCAGCAAGCTGCAGGGATTCTTCGACCGTAAGGAATATTACTCATTTTATATACGCTCGCTTAATCGGTTCAATTTGTTTTTGATAAAGAAAATGGGATTGGAAGCATGGGAAAAGGATAAGGCAAAACGTGTTAAAAAGACTTATTTCAAAGGAAAATGGAAGATCTGGGACCTAACAAATCATTTTGTGAAAGCCATCTGCACTTACATTTACAGGATCAGCCCCTTTTGTCACCC
>JASFPF010000045.1:0-7619 GCA_050116135.1 Deltaproteobacteria bacterium
ATGATCTCTAACGCAATCTTGGCCTCTTGGGCCGTCCGCACCCAAGCCAGCAAGCCCTTGCCCCTCTTGGCCACCAGGTTTTCTAGGGGGATCACCTTCCAATCGCTGGTCTTGATCAGCAATAGCTTGTCAATAGGTATCTGGACCGCTTTGGTCTCGTCTTTTTCCGAGGAAATGGTTACCTCCACCACGTCCTCGCCGAGCTTCAAGTCCCCATCGGGCGACACCGTTTTAATGAGGCCAAGATCATGGACCTTCTTTGACTGACCCCGTGCGACAATGACGGCATCAGCCCCACTCTCCAGCGCAGTGGTCACAATTTTTTTCTTATAGGGCCTTGCATTGACCCAGAACAGATTGGACATGATACACTCCTTTGTCTCCTTTTAAAGCCCGGGCCGTTGCCACCGAGTTTCTGCTGGGCAGGACGAGGGTCAGCTTTATGCCTAGCCCCTGAGAATCTTCATGGCCTCTTCGGCACTCTTGCCACCCTGAACAATGGCGCATGCCGCAGACACCAAACGGACCGGGTTCTCGTGTTGAAAGGCATTGCGGCCCATGGATAGTCCGGCAGCACCCGCTTTCATGGCGCCTTCCACCATCTTCAGGGTATCCTCATCAGAGAGTTTGGACCCGCCGGCTATGACCACGGGAATGGGACATCCGGTGACCACGTCCTTAAACGTCTCAGGAGATCCGGTGTAGGGGACCTTGACGATGTCCGCTCCAAGCTCAGCGCCTACGCGAGCCGCGATCTTGACGTTCTCAACGGCTTTCTCATTATCGACCTTGGGGCCGCGAGGGTAAACCATGGCCAGAAGCGGCATGCCCCAGTAATCAGCGGCCTCGGAAACCTCACCAAAAGCCTCCAACATTTCGCCCTCGTTCTCGGCACCGATGTTCACATGGATACTGATAGCGTCTGCCCCGACGCGAATGGCGCGCTCTACTGAACAGACCAGCACTTTGCGGTTCGGGTCCGGTGAAAGCGTCGTGCTTCCGGAAAGATGCACGATGAGCCCGATATCACTGCCATAACGGCGGTGGCCCTGGCCGACCATGCCCACGTGTTCGACCACGGCGTTTGCCCCGCCCCTGGCTACCATGTCCACGGTCTTTGGCAGATCTATCAGACCCTGGATCGGGCCCACTGTCACACCGTGGTCCATGGGAACAATCACAATCTTGCCGGTTTCCCGGTTCATGATCCGTTCTTTACGGACCTCTTTGCCAATACCCATTTTTCCATCCTCCCCTTCTGATAATCATCTGAAACGGCCGTCCTGGTGCCATCTTTGACCCGCCTGCCGTCGCACCTCGCACCCAAGCCGCGGATGGACGCTCTATAGCACATTCTTGACGTGACGTAGAGGACAAACACGGTTTCGGCGACAAACGCCAAAACGCAGGCGGATTTGCGGTTGACTGCTTTGATGCTTTTTGTTGGGATGAGAGCATATGGAGGCCTCTGCTGGCAGTATCATCAAAATCATGCCATCGTCAGAGGCTCAAGGAAAAGGTGTCGAAAAGCAGTGCCTTCGCTGAGCAGCTTGAGGCTTTCTGCCCTCCCTTAGCAGCCTACCAGCCATTCCCCTTTCTGGTGTGCCACGAATTACAGCCTTTTTATGGAAAAAATACGGTGTTGACCCCATTGACAACCTGAACATGCTTCTTATTTTAGAAATTCGATCCGCTGTCAAAGCGCGGCAAAAGAAGCGACGAGGGTGTAAAAGAACGTTTGAACAGGGTGCAACCATGAAAAAGCCGTTCCTGATTTCCTTGGCCGTGTTGCTACTTTTTTTCTCGGCTAATGTCTGTCAAGCTCGTGACTCCGAAAGGGGCGAACATCAGTGTGTCGGCCAGCAAATGTTTTACAATTTTGATGATAGAACTCATGATGATTCTATACGAAACGAAAGCATGAGGTTCCAGAATTTCAGTTTCGAGATATGTGAAGACCCCATAAGAATCGAAGACATGGCGTTTCAGAATGTTGACGATGGAACATCCGCAGACGTCGGATGCACAATACTTTACAATTTTGACTGGTGAGACCGAGCTTTTCTAACCCTATTCATCGGTGCCCCACATGAAGATAACGCTCAACAAAAGAAGGACCCTGTTTCATTATGCCTACTCGTTGGGCTTCTCACAATTATTTTTTCCCACCCATACATGCGGCAAAAAGGATAATGGAAGAGGCTTCCTCTGATTAGTATTGCAAGAGGATACAACAGAGATTTTTCATTTGGCCATGTAGCATAATAGGAGGGTGATATGGAAAAGTATGAATGTCCCTGTGGCTATGTGTATGACCCTGAGGAGGGCGACCCAGAGAACGGCATTGAACCCGGAACGCCTTTTGAAAACTTGCCGGATGACTGGGTTTGCCCCAAATGCGGCGCAGAGAAGGAGTTCTTTGAGAAGCTCGAGTAATCACTACGCCCAGCACACCACCAAATCCAGGTGAAAAGCGGGCGGAAAGGCCTAGAATCTGACGAGCGTGTCATTCTGAGACTGCAAAGGCCAGGGGCCGAAGTGCATTCGCCGGTGGGTTTTGCAGTTATGGCTAGTTTCCCTTGCTAGGACACCAGCCAACGTTTGGCACCACGATAGAAAACTCTAGTTTGCTGCAATTTGGTTTTAAAGGGCATGTCGTCGATGTGACACGAGATGCCCTTTTATTTGAACAAGTCTATCAGGAACGGGGTTGACAGGCAGTATGGCTCTTTCGTCCTATGCTGCACAACGTTTGATATGGGGACAACAATGAGATTCCAGGAAATTCAAAAAATGGCCAAGGGTATGGGTATTCGATCGCTTAAGATGAAAAAGGCAGATTTAATCCGGGCTATACAAAGGGCAGAAAACAATATTGAGTGCTACGGCACCCAAAGAGGAGAGAATTGTCAAGAGATGGCTTGTTTGTGGAAAAGCGACTGTCTGAGCTTGAATAATAATCGGAGAGATTTGCGCAACCTTGAAGAGTTTTGTCATTCGACAAAGGGGTCGGTCCGTGACATCTCAGCAATAGCCCATATTTTTTTGTCAGAAATTTAAAGTGCGTTTTCCCCAGCCTTAAGGGGTCCCCTACCAGCAAGGTATCCCGCCTCTCTTATGACAATTTTCGTCAAGTCTTTTGTCGATCTACGGCCTTGGTCACCCAGGATGCTTTCCATAATTATGAGTGCCCTGTCGGCTAAGTACCCAGAAGTTCGATTATATTATTCATTCGGCTAATTTGGCACAGCATTTGATACAGGCATCAAACAGCCATGTTGGTTGGTATACGACAGTAACGCAGATTTAGTATTTGCTGGGAAGGAGAAAGAAATGGAAGAATCCACAAAAAAATCTACGGTCTCCTGGCAGGAAGCACTATTGTACCTTGCTATAGCCGCCCTACTTGGAGGTGGAATTTTTGTCGGTTTCGGGTATGCGTTCTGATTTAGTGGATGGCAGGAAGAGTCGAGGGGAATCTGCTTGCGGAGAATCCATGTCCGGTCTTCCAAAAACGGTGGCCGTCAACCATGAACAATATGACAGTATGAATAGAGGTGGGAACCATGATCAATGCAACGGACTCTGCCCTTTCGGGTATCAAAGCCTTTGGAACAAAGATCGGTGTCACGGCGAACAATGTTGCCAACGTGAACACAGATGGCTTCAAGAAGAGCCGGGCCGTCCTTGAAGAAGGCCATCCGTCTGGCGTCACAGTATCGATAGAGGAGATCGATACGCCTGGGGCTATCTTGCCTGCTCAGGACGGCAGTGGGGAAACCCGAGAAACGTCCAACGTGGCTCTGGAAGAAGAGGTGGTCAACCTCATCACTACCCGCACAGCTTTTAGTGCAAACATAGAAACCCTAAAGACTTGGGATGAGATGACGGAAAGCCTAATCGATCTTTTCGCTTAATGATTCCGAGAACATGTCAATTCTTACAATATCACTGTATACCACTCTTCCAGCCTTGAACCACTTTCTTTGAGGATTCCGCCACAGTCCCAATCTCATTTTCCCGCCTGCTATAAAAAGTTCAACAGAAACATTCTCTCCAAAATTAAAGCTTTTGCCAATCGATGTCGAAAAAACCTCTGAAGCATAAGCAGGGGTATGGCTTTTTCCAGTATTGAAACTCCCCTAGACGATCCCAAGGAGAAGAAAGATGAAACAATCCCTGGTAAAGTTGTTGATTTCTTTGGTTTTTGCCCCTCTTATCTTTACTTTTAGTGGGTGCAAAACTACCTCAGGAGACGTTCATGTGGGCTGGGGATCAGAGCCGACAAACTGCCACCCCAACTGTTCGAAAAAGGTTGTGAAAGGCGGGCCGCCACCGCATGCACCAGCCCATGGGTATCGGGCAAAATATGCCTATCGGTATTATCCCTCGAGCTTCGTGTATTTTGATGCTTCTAGAAAAGTGTACTTTTACTTTGAAAACCATCGTTGGGGGGAATCTGCATCCTTGCCCAAAGACATACAGCTTGGCCATTACGTGACTATTGAGATGAATGACGACAAGCCATACAGCGATTTCAAGAACCACGTGCATAAATATCCCCCGGCTCATCTGAAGAAAAAGAACAAAAATTGGGCTAGACATTAGTTGTGCCAACCATAAATTGCAAGAGGCGGGATGAAACATGGTCCTGCCTTTCACACAAAGCCCTGGTCAAGTGGCAGCATCAGGGGCTTTCTTTTTCGTGCTCCTCTCGCTATTGCCTTCTCTTTAATTATGCTTATCTTGGCATATAGACGGCCTTGCTAGGTATCTGACTCGATTTTCCAACCGGACCATAATTACGATGAATTCAAAGTCGATCAAACATAACAGCGACAGACGCTCTGAGGTGAATAGGAGAAAAGCTTCCTCTACCGGGCATACTCCTGACCGAAGGGAGGGTATAGACAGGAGAAGCGGCAAGGACCGCAGAACCAGCACAGACCGTAGATTTGGGTTTTGTCTCTCCCAAAGCTCCCATAGTGATTAATGTCCCCGTGTATGTGGCGTGCTCCTATTTCTTTGTTATTCACTATTCACAGTGACCCTGCCTTGACAACCGATAACCATTTATAATAAGTTTATTTAACGCATCAATGTTCTCGCTCGGAGAGCCATCTGAGGCTGACTGAGGCTCCGCGCATCGTATCGAGATACGTATGCTCGGGGCCTTTCGTGTTTTTTCAGCAATCAAGGAGGCTGTCATGGCCGTCAACCCAACTTATGAAGAACTGGAACAAAGGGTCAAGGAGTTAGAGAGGGCGGCCATTAGGCGACAGGAGGCGGAGGAGGCGCTCGGCAAGAGCGAGGAGAGGTTCCGGCGGATCGCGGAGGCCATCACAGACTACATTTACACGGTCAGCATACAGAAGGGACGTCCCGTTGAGACAATCCACGGGCTTGGCTGTGTAGGGGTGACAGGTTACATGGCCGAAGATTTTAGGGAAAAAACTAACCTGTGGATAGAGATGGTGCATGAGGAAGACCGCAAGCGGGTAGAAGAGCAGGCGGCACAGATTCTATCGGGTGTGAAGGTGCCGGCGCTAGAACACCGAATCATCCGGAAAGACGGGGCCATACGTTGGGTAAGGAATACGCCTGTTCTGAACTACGACGTCCAGGGGAAGCTATTGTCATATGACGCCCTCATACAGGATATCACGGAGCGCAAGCAGGCAGAGGAAGCGCTTCGGGCAAGTGAGGAACGCTTCCGCATGGTAGCGGACTTTGCCTACGATTGGGAGTATTGGGTTGATCCAGATGGCAACTATGTCTACGTTTCTCCTTCATGCGAACGCATCACGGGGTTCGGTGTAACTGATTTTTTTAAAGATTCCACCCTGCTGGAGATGATCACTCATCCGAGGGATCAACAGATGATTCTCCGACACGTGCAAGAGGAATTGGAAAGCCATGAACCTTTGCACCTTGACTTTAGGATTATCACCGCCAGCGGCCAAGAACGTTGGATCAGCCACTACTGTCAACCGGTGTACAGTGCCGACCGCTGTCTTGGCAGGCGCGCCAGCAACCGGGACATCACCCTGCGCAGGCAGGCAGAAGAGGCGCTGCGAGAAAGCGAGGAAAAATTCAGACTGATATTTGAAAATGCTTTGAATGCCATATTTTGGGCAAGTCCTGAAACTGGCCTGATCACCAACTGTAATAAGGCGGCAGAAAGCCTTTTAGAAAAAGGGAGAGATGAGATCGTTGGACAACATCAAACAAGGCTTCATCCTCCGCAGAAAGCGCAATATTTCAGTGACATGTTTAGAAGGCATATAGAAGAGAAGGGATCCATTGATGATGAGGCAGAGATCATAACAAAATCCGGAAGAATCGTGCCGGTTCACATCACCGCTTCAGTCATCACGGTTGGAGGAAGACAAATCGTCCAGGGTATCTTTCAGGATATCACGGAGCGGAGACGGGCAGAAGAGGCGCTGCAGGAGAGCGAAAGAAAGTATAGTACACTGGCTGAAAGCTCCCTAACGGGCATATATATTGATCAGGATGGGAGGATCGCATTTGCCAACAACAGATTCGCAGAGATTTATAGATACCCGAAAGACGAAGCGGTAGGTATAGAATCCTGGAAAGTTGTCCATCCTGAAGACAGGGATATGACCAATGCTATAAGGGCAAAGAGGCTGACAGGAGAAGATGCACCATCTGAATATGAGGCCAGGGGCCTGACAAAAGATGGTGAAACCATATGGATTAAAAGGAGAAACAGACGCATAGAGTATAAGGGAAGACCTGCGATATTGGGCAACATCGTGGATGTTACAGAACAAAAGCGGGCAGAGGAAGAACTTAGAAAGATAAACACTGAGCTCAACAACTTTGTCGACGTTGTCTCCCATGACCTAAAAAACCCGATTATTGTGATCCATGGGCTTGCGTCTAAGGTGCTCAAGAGCTACCAAGACACATTGGACGAGAGGGCTTGCGGCTATCTTGCGCAGATCCGTGCCAGTACCCTTCGAATGGAGGCACTGATTCGTGACCTCCTGGCCTTGTCAAGAATTGGTCGCGTCGTGTCAACTTTTCACAATGTTTCTTCGCTTCAAATTGTCACCAAGGTCGTCTCAGACCTGGAAGACAGACTTAAGGAAAAATGTGTAGAGCTTTCTGTGGCAGACGACCTTCCCACCATTTGCTGTGATCCAGAAAGAATGTATCAAGTTTTCGAAAACCTGCTTGTCAATGGCATCAAGTTTACTGGAACCGCTGATAGGCCTGTAATCGAGATCGGATGCAGAGATCGTGGGGACTCTCATCAGTTTTATGTGAGGGATAATGGCATCGGGATTGATCCCAAACATCACCGGAGAATCTTCGAGATGTTTCACCGAGTACAAGACATAGAAGATAAGGACGGAACAGGCCTAGGGCTCGCAATCGTTGACAGGATCGTCAACAACCACGGGGGAAAGGTCTGGGTGGAGTCTGAGAAGGGCAAGGGGGCCATTTTCTATTTTGCCTTGCCCAAGTGGCAGCCTTCCCATGTTGGAGGTGCCTAAGATGGAATGACTTGACTGGAGCTGATTAGGTCGAAGCCCAAATTATTCTACCACCCAAACCGTGCAGTTACGAGCATGAGTGACAATCTT
>JASFPF010000046.1:0-7445 GCA_050116135.1 Deltaproteobacteria bacterium
AATATCAACCAATTCGTAGATCAGTATAACAAAAACTCAAAGCCTTTCAGCTGGACGGCTACAGCCGATTCCATATTGGCCAAGATTAACCGACTTTGCCAAGGTATTGCTGGGACAGTACACTAGTATTGTTCCTTACGGTCGAAGATTCCCTGCAGCTTGCTGCAGGGTCTTCAATCTAGATTGGTTAGGTAATCAGACTGCATTCAAGGCATAAACACGGCTGTTTGAATTCTGAGCCGCTCGGCGCAAAAGATAGAATAATGCCAAGAGATAGAAAATCAAAGCCATCAAGGCGAGAGCCCCCAGCCCCAGACACATTGAGAGATACTCCAGACAACCACCAAGAACCGCCCCGAGTAAGTTTGAGCCGAGAGAAGCGGTCGGATTGGCAGAGCGCGAGATGAGAATAGACACGATGATGCCGGCAATGCCAATAGGCAACCCATTGATGAATCCACCCAAAAGGCCCCGTATCAGCAGAGGGCAATAGTTCAAGATTGCATTATTCAATGCCCAGAGTGGAACAATAGAAAGCAAAAGGAGGACAAACCATGGCAAGGCCCGTTTAAGCCCGAGGCGTTCGACGAACAGGTTTGCCATCAAGGCCATGGTCAGAACACCTGTGAAGACCGCAGAATTAACAATCCATGTTGACCCAAACAACAAAGACAAGCTGGTCACGCCCCGAGTTTCGATCAGCAAGAAAGCTGCTCCCATAAAAAATAATACTGGATCAAAATTTGAGCTCATCGACTTTCGGCCGAATGCCACGGGTATCGAGACCAAAGCAATCACAAGAAGGGCAGCGAGCACGATGGCATAGCCCCACGGAAATAATCCCGGTCGGATGTAAAGGAAGGGCCAATCGTCGGTGACAGTTCTAATGACATGTTGCCCTGAAGTTGGGTGTATTCTGGGATACTTGGCCAGTCGATCGTAGATAAGATTGTTCGTGTTTCGTACAACAAGATAAGTGACCCCAAAATGCATACCATGATAAACGGCAACCGGACATCGGCCTGTCGCGTTGGCAATCGTCCAATAAAGTCTGTCGGCAATCCACTGTCCTCCAAAAATGCTGAAGGTAATACTCAAGTGTCCGCGCTCGGACACGTGTTTCCATGCCGATCGAATCCCCTCCTCAGAATAGACGTAATTGTCAAGTCGGAGAGTAGACATAGATGAAAACATGGCATGAGAATCAAGCAGGCCATAACAGATGACATCAAACGGTTCACCCTGATACTGCTCAAAAAAAGCTCTGGCATCATTGACGACAGGTATGACCCTGGGATCATCGTACGGTTTTTCAGGATGAAGAAGCTCGCCCAGCTCGATGATCTTACCGTCAATATCCACGGAAAAGACTCGACGATAACCGTTGCGCAGCGCGGCTTGAACATCATTTCCTGTGCCTGCTCCGACGATCAGAGCACTGTCACGGGCATGATTGACTTGAAAAGGGATATCATACACATCTCGAAGAAAACTAAGTCTCTCTAGCTCTTCTTCTGAAACGCTATCACTTTTCATCGCCTGGTCCGAAAGATCATGCATGAATTGATGGAAATCGCGATTCACATCTAACCTCAGGCTGTTTCCTGCCCGGCGAATATCGATTCTGTTGTAGGGGGAATAGATTGCACCGTCTACAGAGTACCAACCCAGGGCAAGGATACCCCCAAAAGCAAAGAGCGAAAGAGGTTTACGCGAGAGCCAGACAAAGGGAAGACAACCAATGCATAACCAAACGGGGGGGGGTGCACTGCAAAACGTTGCTATCACAAAAACGATGATACCGAGTAACGACCCAGATAGGTCAGAAGAATACGCTCGAAGTGCAGGGATCTTGGAAAAGAGCAAGCCAACAGGGGATCCTGCACACACAAAAACGATGATCACGAGAGAAAAAAGAAACAAGAAAACCAGTAAGTTTGAGATGTATTGGACGGTCTCTCCAGAAAAAGCCGCAGCCCCCCAGAGATGAAATGTCTGATCAGGAAAAGGCATGTGCATGAGGTGAAGACTTTGCGAGAAGGCTAGCGGTATCGATAGAAGCAAGAGCGCTGGGAGCGCATAATGGACAAGTCCTCTGTACTTGCGTCCCAGGGCAATGCCAAGTCCCATGCCCAAGAAAGAAGAGATTAAAACGAGATTCTTGAAGTAGGCAAAAACTCTGATTTGACCGGACGTCCAGCGGATAAGTGCCAATTCCAATGCCAATATGCCGAACGTCGATAAGCCTATTTGAAAGGCGATGGGTCCACGGTTTTGAGTCCAGGTTGCTAACTCCTGGGTAGACAAGTCGTCTCCTTCTGTTTTGTTTTCAGTTATTTTTCTAAGCCCCATTTTACCGCTTTACCTCCGGCAAAGATTCTTTGCTGCCGACGTTTTTGACAGAGCACATTAAGATCAGACAGACCCCGTCGCATGAATCATGCCGAAGGATGTAAGGCCAATAATAATAAGTAATTCAAACAGGTTATACTTCTCTTGTTCGGGCTCCTATGCATCGGAATGGGACCCTTTTGTCAAAATACTGACCATTGGCCCCCTAAGGGGTTATCCGAGGATCTCAATGATTCATGTGAGAAGATGCCAAATACGCTGAATGGTAAAAAGGGACGGTTTAGCCGGATCCATACTCGCCCATATATGTAGAGGCTCAGGAAGGATTCCCATGGACTCCCGCTGAAAATTAAAGAAAGGAACCAGAAAAGAACCGTAAAGGTCTCCAACTGGTATCTGAGTCTAAGGACACAGGATGTTCAATCATACGGGTGTTTGCACCATCAACACTGACACAATAAGGAGTCCGGTGGCAGAGACTATGGGGAGAACAATATTGGTCGCACATTGACAAGCTTTCAGGGGACATCTCTTGGCAAACATCTACTTTTCCGGCTTTTCTTTCGCAAAATCTCTGGCCTTCTCTGCAAATTCCTGGAGGCGATCATCCACCAGCCGAAAGAGTGTGCCCTTGGGATATTGGCCGCTTTTGCCCCGCTTGCCGGCTCTCATCCCGGTGAGGATCTCTATGCCTTCCTCAATGGTCTTGATGGGATAGACATGAAAGCGGCCCTCTTTGACCGCGTTGACCACGTCCTTTTTGAGCATGAGATCCTTGACGCTCTTCTGGGGCATGATGACCCCTTGCTTCCCCGTCAGGCCCTTGTGGCTGCAAACGTCAAAGAAGCCCTCGATCTTGCGGGTCACACCCCCCACGGGCTGGATTTCCCCTTTCTGGCTCACCGAGCCGGTGACCGCCAGGCCCTGAAAGATCGGCACGCCAGCGATGGCGGAAAGGAGAGCGAACAACTCTGTACTCGAGGCACTGTCCCCATCTACCATGCCGTAGGTTTGCTCAAAGCAAAGGCTCGCTGTCAGCGCCAGGGGTTTGTCTTGGGCAAAGTGCTCCCGCAGATAGCTGCTCAGAATAATGACACCCTTGGTGTGGATTTTGCCGCTGAGCCTGGACTGTCGATCAATGGTGATGACCCCCTCCTTGCCCATGGACACATTGGCCGTGATCCGGCCAGGCTTTCCAAACATGTAGTCGCCGGTCTGGAGGATGCTTAGGCCGTTGATCTGGCCCGGTTTGTAGCCATCGGTTTCCACCCAGAAGATGTCCTTCTTGATCAACTCCTGGACCCGATCTTCTACAAGATTGGCTCGGTATTTCTTCTTCTCTATGGCCTTTTCCACGTGGAATCCATTAATGTATTTTGTTTTCTCCTGCACGGCCCAATAGTTGGCCTCCTTGACAATGTCGGCCATGGCGCCCAGCTTAAGGGTCATCTTGTCTTTGTTGCCGGTGAGTTCCAGGCTGTATTCAATGATCCGGGCCATCCCCGTCCGATCCACATGTTTTAAGCCTTCCTCTTGACAAAACCTTGCCATGCAATGCGTGCACTGGCGAATACTCGCTCTGTTCCGGTCCGTCTGATCATCCAGGTGGGCCTTGATCTTGAACATCTGCTTAAAGCGGTCATCATAGATGTAGAGGAGTTCGTAAAGATATGGATCACCTGTCACCACAAGCTTGACATCAAGGGGTATGGGCTCGGGTTTCAGGGTCCTGGTGGTGATAAACCCATACATTTCGCTCATATCCTCAATCTTTACTTCTTGGTGCCTCATGGCCCGCTTAAGGGCCTCCCAGGCAAAGTACCACTTCAAGATGTCCGTGGCCTTCAGGACCAGGTATCCGCCATTGGCCTCATGCAGGGCACCTGACTTGATCATGGTGAAGTCCGTGATTAAGGCCCCAAAAACAGCCTCCTTTTCTATCCTTCCAAACAGGGCGGGGTAAGTCGGGTTCGAGCTATAGACCACAGGCGCGCCCGTTGCTTCAGAATTGTCAATCAAGATATTGACCCTGTACTTGTTGAGGACAGAGGGCCCGGACATCCCGGCAAGAGGCATCTGAGGCGATTTTTCCTCGGGGCGTTTTCGGAAATCATCGATGTGCTCAAGGACGTCCTTTTTGACCGCCTCAAGGTAGGCAATAGCCTGAGGGTGATGCTTAAATCGCTCAAAGGTCGGCTGCATTCTTGTTCCAACAATAGAGAGCGCTACTCTTTGGTCCAGCTTCTTTCGGCGTTCAGCGAAGTCCGCCTCCAGTTTCGCGATCTCACTCATGGACTGATTCATCTCCACAGACAGCTTGTCGCCCCGGTCCCGCAAGGCCTTCTTCTCCTCTGAAGAATACTGGGCAAGCTTCTCAGGAGGAATGATTTTTCCATCCTTCCCGGGCATAATGGAAACCCCTTGAGGGTCCACCTGTAATAAAAAGCCTTCGGCTTCCACCTGTTCCCGAAGGGTATCGATGACCTTGCGGCGCTTATTTTCGAATTCCTGCCGAAGGACCTGTTCCTTGTACCGATAGTCATCCGTGTTGAAAGCGGTTGGGACATCCTTTCCCAAGGCCTCAATCAGAGCATCCATGGCCCTTTTCAGTTCTTTGCCTCGCCCTTTAGCCAGTCTCAAGGCCCTGGGTTTGTCGGGCTCTTTGAAGTTGTACACATAGCACCAGTCTGGCGGCGGCGGCTCTTTTTTTGCCACCTCTTCCAGGAAGGCCCGTGCGATGTAGGTGGCACCTGTGTTGCTTGGTCCTGCCATGTAGACATTGTACTCGGAATCATGCATCCCGATGCCGAACTTTAGTGCTTCAATGGCCCGATCCTGTCCAACGACCCCTTGCGTGGACGGGCACAGCTCACCCGTGGAACGAACTTTGAGACTTTTCGGATCAATCTGAAGACGGAGGTCTTTTAGAGGCACCTCTTTGAATTTCTTTCCCATTTCGCACTCCTTTTTCATCTTTCATCTGGATGACACCTTGTCTTGTTCACAGCCCGTATTTGGCTTTTGTCGCCTTTGTCTCACTTCTTCATACAGGGCAACATATTTTCGGGCTGACTCATCCCAAGAAAAATCCGCCTTCATGCCATTGTTGACTAGTTTTTGCCAGACGACTTTGTCCTGATACGTTTGGATGGCTTCCCTAATCTGATCCAAGACAGCCGGTGCCTCATGCTCTTGAAACTTAAATCCCGTCCCCTTGCCTGAGGTTGGGTCAAATTGCTGAATCGTATCATCAAAACCACCGATGGCCCGCACAATAGGCACTGTTCCATACCGCAGGGCATAGATCTGGGTGAGCCCACAGGGCTCATAATGGGAAGGCGCTAGCAGCATATCAGCACCCGCCATGATCCGGTGGGCCAGGGATTCGTCAAATCCAATCCTGACAGCCAGCCTTTCAGGATACTGTTGCTCTAAAAGCCTCAAGGCTTGCTCATATTTGCGCTCCCCTGCACCAAGGATCACCAGCCCCACATCCAACTTGGCCACATCTGGCACGACCTCGAGCAACAAATCATGGCCTTTCTGGACGGTTAGGCGCGAGACCACCGCCAACAACGGCCGGGCCAAAAACTGGTGATCCAAACCCAACATCTGGGCAAGGGCAGCCTTGCAAGCGCGTTTTCCATTCATGTGACGAAGGCTGTAGTGGACAGGAATATGCGGATCCGTAGCAGGATCCCAGGTATGGTAATCTGCCCCGTTGATGATACCGTGGAGGTCGGCCGATCTGTTTCTCAAAATAGCGTCCATGCCCATCCCAAATTCAGGCGTCTGGATTTCCCTGCTGTAGCGAGGACTCACCGTGGTGATGGCATCCGCATACACAAGACCCGCCTTCAATAGGCTAATGTTCCCCCAATATTCAAAGCCTTCTGGGTGGAACTCACTGGCTGGCAGGCCGCACGTAGACAGTTTCTCAGGAGGAAAAAGCCCTTGGTAGCCCATGTTGTGGATCGTAAAAACCGAAGCAGCTTGAGAAAACAAAGGATCCCCTTGGTAAAGCGTTTTGAGATAGGCTGGCGCCAAACCGGTCTGCCAGTCGTGGCAATGCACCACATCAAGGTCAAGCCCCGCATTTTTTGCAAAAAGGAGGGCGGCCCGGGTGAAAAAGGTGAACCGCTCTAAGTTGTCACTATAGTCGCCTTCCGCCGTGCCGTATAGACCAGAACGGTCAAAGAGGTCTTCCCTGTTAAAAAGATACACAGGAACCCCGTCATCGGTTGCCGTTTCCAGAATATCGCAGCCAAGGGTCTCACTGCCCAAAGGCACTTCAAGGCCGGAGAAAACCCCTTCCATGGGAAAGTCTCCCTCCTTGACCATGCGATACAGGGGAAGGGCCACCCTGACATCCACACCCAGCTTCATGAGGGCGCCAGGCAGGGAGCCCGCCACGTCGGCCAAGCCACCTGTCTTGGCAAAAGGAGTGACCTCTGGCGCCAGAAACCAGACTCTGAGAGATTCGCTCATGACATCATCCAGGCCTCACGCATGGTCTCTAGCCACGGCTTCGAGCAAATCTCGATAAAAGTCTGGAACAGAGTAAATAACCCGGTTCCATGATGGAATCTGGGTCCCTTCCGTCTCTTGCCTTGCCTGGTCCCAGGCGG
This sequence comes from Deltaproteobacteria bacterium, assembly GCA_050116135.1. Taxonomy (GTDB): domain Bacteria; phylum Desulfobacterota; class Desulfobacteria; order Desulfobacterales. The sequence continues at coordinate 6,981 of JASFPF010000046.1, forward strand.
TGCAATATAATTCCTGAAATACCGGACGGTGAGTTCTTCCTGGTGGCGGTCATAGACCAAGTCGTTCGACTCGGCGTCGCTGTAAGTTTTCACAAAGCTTAAGGCCGTACTGTCATAGGTGTGCTGCAGCATATCGATAATGGATAACGGCTGTTTCAGACTTCAGAACCATTCCCAAAGCAATGATAAACCAAACCCAGATTCAGGGCTGTGCAAGTCATCATGGTCACTGGGGCATGATAAAGTAGAAGTTGTTCCCGGACTGGGTTGCCTCATAGCCAGCCACCCCGCCGTGTATCTCCACGGCGTTTTTTACAAATGTGAGGCCGTGTCCGGTGCCAGGTGTCTTTGAAGCCCTGGAACCTCGAAATCCCTCTTCAAAGATGTGGGCCTGGTCCTCAGAAGAGATGTGGGGTCCTGTTGTAAATACATTGTACTTAACCCCGTCCTTGCCCGGGCCGAAGT
>JASFPF010000047.1:0-7405 GCA_050116135.1 Deltaproteobacteria bacterium
GACCACCGTGGTCCCTTTCTTGCCTCGCATCTTCTTCACAGCTTCCCACAATTTCATCCTTTTGGTGTCTTCACCATCCACCTTCAAGATTCGGTCTCCAGCAAGGATGCCTGCCGTATGAGCAGGGGATCCTTCGATCGGGGAAATCACTGTCAAAACGTTATCTTGCATTGTAATCACAATGCCGATACCACTGAATTCTCCCTTGGTGTCTATTTGAAGTTCCTTAAAGGCGTCAGGCGAGAGATATGAAGAATGTGGATCCAGGGCCTGGACCATGCCCTGGATCGCGCCACGAACCAGATCCTTCGAGTCTACAGGGTCTACGTAGCTTTTCTCTACAATATCAAGGACATCGCTAAATATCTTAAGCTCTTCATAGGTCTTATCGGTTCCCGCCAACAGATCTTGATAAATCCCGCTGGCCGTTACCCAAAGGACCGCACAGAACAAGACAACGGCGGTGATTTTTCCTTTATGTTGTTTCAACAAAAGCGTCATGAGTCCTCCCTATGACTGATAGCCAGAGGCCCGATGGCCACGAGCGACTGGTCCTCTCTCGGCAGGGGTCCTGCCCCTCTTGCAATTTAACGCAAATTGCGTATCTTCTTATGCGATATTCATACCATAATTGACAGAGATAATAAACGGGCAAGCACGGTTTATTTTTTGAACCATAAGACGGGATCCAGAGGTTTGCCATGGTGGCGAATCTCAAAATAGAGCCCCGGCCCACTGAGTGTTGCCGTGTCTCCAACCGTACCCACGACCTCTCCTGCTTGGACCGTGTCGCCTCTTTCCTTGAGCAGTTGTTCAAGCTGTGCCGATAGGGTGTAATAATGCTCCCCGTGGTTGATGATCATCATGTTGCCATACCCCTTGAACCAGGATGCATAGATCACCTGACCATCATACAGGGCCTGGACCCGGGCGCCGAGATCCGCCATGATGTTGACACCACTGTGAAAGCTTTTAACACCATAAGCCCCCTGATCCCTATGATACCCAAAGGGCACAACCACCTCACCATCAACCGGCATGGGTAGCGTGCCTTTCAGGGCAACAAACCCACCGGACGGTGGCAGGGTGTGGGCCGCAGGGAATGGTGGTGTCCTTTCTAAGGATCGGATGGTCTCATCTAATTCTTTAGCGGTCTGTCGCAACGATCGGATGGCGGCCAGGGTCAAGCGTTTGTCCGCCTGGATGCCCTTCAGTAGTTTAGCCCGCCGGCCCCGTTCTTGAGCCATACTCTGCGCTTCTTTTTGGTGTTTGAGCAGGAGGCTGTCCTTGTTCGCCTGCTGCGCAGTCAATATTTCGGACAAGGACTGGAGGCGCTCTTGTTGAATCTGGAACTTGTCCCATAGCCTGGCATCGTGCGCCAGGATTCGTTGTAAATCATTTTGTCTTTGCCGAAGGTCGAAAAAGGAATCTGCAGAAAAGAGCACCGGTGCGATGCCTAACTGGCCGAGTTTGTAATAGGCGACTAAACGATGCAGAGCATGAGATTTCAGCCCTTGCATTTCTTGAGCCAGGGTTTCTAGGTCTGCATTTAAGGTCCTCATCTTGTCCTCTAGGTGATCGATTTCAGAGCGGAGTATTCTCCCTCTGGCCAGTGATTGATTCAAGCGAAGGTTGAGCTGCTCCAAGTTCTGGATAGCCGAGGCTTCGTCAGCCTTGATCTTCACCATAGTTTCCTCGGCCTTAGAGAGGCTTTCCTGGACGCTTTTCATGTGGGCTCGTCCCTGTTTGATCTTTTGTTGAACCTCGTTGGCGGGTGGACCAGCCATGACAGGGCGTCCGGAAAGCAAAAAGACCAACAGGAAAAGCATCAAGACTGTAGAAATTGCTTCAAAGATAAGCAGGAGCCTAACCATCCCATCAACATCCCTACTGAAAGCAAAATCCCGCAAGCCGTGAGTGACAAGAAGGAGATCTCACCACTTGATAAAAAGAGGTGTGGCGATTGAACTTTGCTAATAAAGAGCCTGTAGGTCCCAAAGAGGACACCCACGGCAATCAGGCCGCCTAGAAGCCCCTCAATGAGATTTTGAATATGGAAGGGCGCTTGGATAAAGGTGTCGGTCGCGCCGACTAGGCGCATGATGTCCAGCTCTTGGCGTTTCGTATAAAGGGTGAGCTTGATGGTATTGGTGCACACGAAGACCGTGGTTGCGGCAATAAGCACACCGATAATAAGGCTTGCCAACTTAAAAAACGCGATGAACTGGGAAAAGCGGCGCAACCAGGCCTGTCCGCACTCCACATCTTCAATTTCAGGGAATGCCTTGATCTGATCCACCAATGGGTCTAGCCGGTCCCAACTTTGCCATCCCTGAACGAGTCGGATTTCAAAAGAGGCGGGCAGCGGGTTTTCTCGCAGGCCCTCCAGCAGGGACAGACGGTGTTTCATCTGTCTTTTGAGTCTATCCATGGCGTCATCTTTAGAAATATAACGAATGTTCCCCACACCGTATAGCTTTGCCAGCCGCTGTTGAAGGCGCTCCCTGCTTCCTTGGGGAAGCTCATCACTGAGATAGGCCACGACACGAATGTTGTCCTGCCATGATCTTATAAGGTTATTGATGTTTACATAGATCAGGCCAAAGGCGCCTATGATGAGTAAAGAAAAGGCGATCGTGGCCGTGGTGGCTAAGTGGAGATAAGGGCTGGTAGAGATATTTCTCCGTACCCGCTGGAAAATAAATGAAAGTGTCGTAAAATTCATATGTTATGTTTGCTTTCTACACGGCCTCGATTCAGCTCGATGATGCGCCCTTGGACCTTTTCAAAGAGGCGGCAGTCGTGTGTTGCCACGATGACAGTAGTGCCTCGAGTGTGAAGTTGCCTGAACAGATCAAACACCATGTCTGCGGCAGTCGTGTCCAAGTTTCCTGTTGGTTCGTCTGCCAGCAGAATCAAGGGGTTGCCAACGGCAGCCCTGGCGACGGCCACACGCTGCTGCTCTCCGCCGGACAGCCTCGGGGGATAAGTGTGAAGGCGATCCTCTAAGCCGACCATGCGAAGAACTTGGCGGACCTTTTTCTTAATGTAGCGCGTCTGCTGGCCGGCTGTCTCCAGAACAAGGGCCACATTTTCATAAACGGTATAGCTGGGGATAAGCCTGAAGTCCTGAAAAACGACACCCATGTTGCGCCTCAGAAAAGGAATCTTGGCCCGACGGATACGCTGTAGATGAATACCGTTGACCAATATCTGCCCTTCTGAGACCTCTTCATCCAGAAAAAGGAGGCGCAAGAGGGTTGTCTTTCCCGCACCGCTTTGGCCGGTGATGAAAACGAAATCGTTTTTCATCACGTTGAGGTTGATGTCGTGGAGGGCTATTTGAGACCCATAGCGTTTGTGGACATGAAACATGCGGATGACGGATTCTGCTTCCATGGTCATGGCCAGATCACTCCGGCACCTTGTCCCTAAAACGGCGCATGTCAAATCACCATTGATCTGTTGGGACTTTGTTGCTATGAATGAATAGGAGTGCAAGGGGTGCCGATAACGGTTTCCCTTGCCTAAAAGGCCTCCGCTGAACGTGCAAGAAAGGGCTTCTTCCAGTTTGGCGGGGGTTTTTTTGTTGGATCGGTTTGTTATGAATCGACATAGGTCCGACGGTTGCTCTTGCCAAGGCTGCAGTAGACATCGTAGCTGATGGTTCCGGTCATCTTTGCAATCTCTTCGGCGGTGATCTGCGCCTCGCCCTGGACCCCCAGGAGAACCACCTCATCCCCCACTGCCACGCCTTGCAGCGAAGAGACATCTAGCATGGTCAGGTTCATACATACGCGGCCCACGACCGGCACCCGTGAGCCATGGAGGAGCACCTCGCCTTGGTTGGAAAGCTTACGACTGTATCCATCATCATAACCCACTGGGATAGTGGCGATCACGGCGCTTTCAGGCGTGGTGTAGGTGCGCCCGTAGCTCACGGAAGTGCCGGCAGGAACCCTTCTTACCTGAACGACCTTGGATCTAAAGGTCATGGCTGGCCTGAACGTGGAAGCAGCTTTCCACCCTTCAGAGGGTGGAGACCCGTAGAGAAGGATGCCGGGCCGGATCATACCGAGATCCAGGCCCCGTTTCCCCAAGAGGGCACCGCTATTGGCCACATGGATGGCCTCCTGACAGACCCCCAGGCGCCGACTTTGTTCCACGGCTTGAAGGAATCTGCGGATCTGTTCACCAGTGAAAGGCTCGTCAGGTGTGTCTGCCACAGCCAGGTGTGAAAATATGCCCTCGAGCCAGATTCCCTTAAGGGGCAACAGGCTTTCGAGAAAATGGGCCACGTCTGTCCATGCTACACCGAGGCGAGTCATTCCCGTGTCGACCTTGACGTGGACTGGCACGGTCACGCCCCTTTTCAAGGCGGTCGAAGAAAGCTTTTCTGCGATGTCCCGGTCAAATAGGGCGGCTGTAAGGTGATTTTCAACAACGGCCGAGACCTCATCCGCTGTGATCCCCATCATGATTAAGATTGGGACCTTGCAGCCCGCCTGTCTCAGGTCCAGGGCCTCTTGGAACTCAAACACGCCAAAATAGTCAACGCCTGCTGACTCAAGGGTCTGGGCCACGGGAACCATGCCGTGCCCATAGGCATCTGACTTTACCACCGCAGCGATCCGGGCCTCCGGGCCCGCCAAGCGCTTGATCTCGGACAAATTGTGCCTAATGGCGCCCAAGTCGATAATGACTTCATTCGGTATCATGCTTTGGGTCCCAGGGATTCAGGCTGATGGTAAAGGTGCTGCCCTTTCCCTCAATGCTTTCTACGGCGATGCTGCCGTCGAAGGTTTCAATAATGCGAAGGCTAATAGCGAGCCCCAGGCCAGTGCCCTCACCAGCGGCTTTTGTTGTATAAAAGGGGTCGAAGATCTTATTCAGTTCAGACGCCTGAATCCCTCGACCTGTGTCTGATACGGAGATTTCAATGCACTCTTTAGGCTTGCCGGGCAAACCGCTTGCTCCTCCGGCGCCTGGCGCTCGTCTGGTGACAATGCTGAGTCGCCCGCCGTCTTCCATGGCGTCGCAGGCGTTGAACATGAGGTTGATCAAGACCTGTTTCAGCTGGTTTGCGTCGGCCCAGACCATGCCCGCGTTTTCTTCCAGGAAGGTGTCCAGCGAGATAGACGTCATGAGGGTTTGTTGAGAGAAAAATGAAGTTGTCTCTGAAACCAGTTCGTTCACGTCAATAGGGATGGGCTTTCTCGGAGACGGCCTTGAAAAATCAAGGAGCTCTCGAAGGATGGTGTCTATCCTGCTGAGCTCGTCTTCCATGCGTGCCAGATAATCTGCAGCCTCTTCGTCGTTTTTTATGTGAGCCGACAGGAGATTGGTATAGCCTAGAATAGCTCCAATGGGATTGCCGACCTCGTGGGCCACACCTGCAGCCAACCGCCCAACTGAAGAGAGCTTCTCTGAGTGAAGAATTTCCTCCTTGGCCTCTTTGAGCTCCTGGTTGGCTTGTTCCAGGGAGCGAATCTGTGCCTCCATGTATTCCTTGTTTTCGGCAAGGCGTTTGAGCATTCGATTGAGTGACACGGTCAGGTGCGCGATTTCGTTGCCAGGGGTATCGGTCACGCGTGAAAAGACTTCGATGTCTTTGAAATGATCCGCTGTTTTCACCAGATGTCTGATAGGCCGAATCACGATTTTGGAAAGGAGATAGTTTCCGAAGACAAGGAGAACGAAGGCATTCAGCACGATGTAAAACCAAATCAGCTGTCGAGATTTTGTCAAGCCCCGTAAGAGTCCCTCAATGTGGATGGGTACCTCGACCGCTGCGATGCATTCACCATGGACAAAAAGGGGGGCGGTGATAGTGAGCAGATTCCGGTCTCTGCTGATCCGAGTGGTCTTTTTTCCCTGGCGCAGGGCCGAGGAGATCTCAGCCGAGTCAGGTTTCACAGCACGACCCGTTTGCCCCTTGCCAAGCCACGGGGATCTGTCTTTTCCTACCACAACGATCTCGTCACCTAACCCGGAGGCGCTGATCGAGGCGGCCCAGTGCTGAAGCCGCTCTCTAATGGCCTGTGCCAGCGGCGGGCTTTGTTCTTGTGCTGCCTCTTCAACAGCAGCCTGGATCCTTCTCACCACGGCCATGGCGTCAGCCGCCTTGTGCCGCAGTAGATCGCGCTCCGTGATCCTCATAACGACAAAGCTAGTCAAGATCATGGCAGCGACCAGAAGGACGGTCAGGCTCAGCAAGATCTCGGTTCGTAGTCCCGGTGTGAAGATCTTCAGGGCTTCTACCTCTTGTCTATTCAGGAATGTTCTGTGGACAGCATAACGTTGTCGAACCGGGGACAAATTCCTCGGTAAGGTCAAAAACGTCAAGGGGTTATGGGGACGTGTACTTTGACTCCGTCGTCTCGGGCGGAGAACTGGGCCCTTTCAAGAAGGCAACTATCTCATCAAGCCCATGTACCAGGCCATCATTTTTTGTCCTTGAAAGATGAACAGCAGGGCTCCTAAACTAAGAAAGGGGCCAAAAGGGACCGCCAGTCTCCGCCCGCCCTGCGTGCGAATGGCCATAGTGATACCCAGCACGGTGCCAATGGCAGATCCGACCAAAATTGTAAATATGGCCGCCTTCCAGCCCAAAAAGGCACCGATCATGGCTAGCAGTTTGACATCACCGCCTCCCATGCCCTCCGTTTTGGTCACCACGTAGTACCCCGAAGCCACCAGCAGGAGGAGACCGCCTCCCACGACGATCCCTAGGAGGGATTCCTTATAGGTAATGCTTTCCAAGACAAAGGAAGAAAGAAATCCGATGACAATGCCTGGATAGGTGATGACATCGGGGATGATCTGATGATCAATATCTATGAAGGTAACCACTAGAAGCGTGGCTACCAAGATGTATAGAATAAGCGCCTCCCAGAAGGCAAGACCCTCCTGTAAAAAGAGACCCAAAGCAAAGAGGCCCGCTGCAAGTTCTACGACAGGGTATCGCAAGGAAATGGTGGCCTCGCAATGGCGACATCGTCCTCGAAGCCAAAGGTAGCTTAAGATGGGGATATTATCATAAAAGGCAATTGCAGCTTCGCACCTCGGACACATGGACCTGGGGTGGATCAAAGAAAGTGATCGGGGGAGCCGGTAAATACACACGTTTAGGAAGCTGCCCACTGCCGTACCGAAGATAAAGATAAACACCTCAATCATCAGAGGCGGCCTCGCAGTATGTGCAAAATCCAACTTAATCCATGATGCATGAAAACCTCGGGAGACGATTCAGTGAGACGCCCTTTGGCCAAGGTCTTTAGGTACTGATGTGAATCGTCATGGCGATCAATCGCCTGTCGATAACAACCTATCACAATAGGTTTCCAGGAACAACTATAGGCGAAGATGCAGAAAATCAAGATTTTTGTTGTCATCAAAAGAGACT
>JASFPF010000048.1:0-7385 GCA_050116135.1 Deltaproteobacteria bacterium
GCCACGGCCAATCCACCCGGAATCCATCCAAACAGCGTCCGAAAGACTCGAACCAAGCGTTCGCTGGCGCGGCCTTCAGAGAGAATGAAGCCAGCGAGGGTAAAGAGCGGTATGGTCGGAAAGATGGGTGATGCCACGATGCGATACGTCTCGGCAGGGATAGCGGCCACTGTGACGCCGTGGCCCCAGAAAAGGAGAAGTGCCGAGCCCCCTAAAAAGATGAAGATAGGAGTCCCCAGGGCTGTGGCTACAACCAGGAATATGAGGCCCGGCAGAACCAGTTGTGCCGCGGAATCAGAAAAAAGGACCGGCAACAAAATCGCGGTGGGCAGGCCGAGACCGACCAGCCCTCTTACCCAAGGGCGTGTCGATGCACGGAGGATGAAACGAATGGCCATGATCGCGAAACCAAAAGGCATGACGGCTTCAGCGACCCAGATGGGGATCCACCCTGCGACCTTTGTCAATCCGCCGCTTTCATAAAGACCAAAGGGTTCGAGCCAACGCTCCACGAAGTCAGGTATGATGTTGGCTGTCCAGGGTGGCAGGCCCGGCGCTTCTGCGACAACCAGTTGCAGGCTGGCACCAAACAAGCCGGCACAAACAACAGCCGATACGAAAGCCACCAAACAATCAACGACATGGTGGATATGGGGCGGGAGCCAGTCGCCTGTCAGGGCAATTTTGAGGTGTTTGCCCTCCCGCGTGGCGAGCATGGCACCGAGAAAGCCGATCCATAAAGTGAGGTGCTGGAGATAATCGGGTGCACCGGCGATGCCCACGTTGAACCAGGAACGCCCGACCAATTCGACGACGGGGATCAACGCCATGAGGCCCAGCGCCACGGTCAGTATGGCGTCCTCGGTCCGGCCTACCCACACGGCCAAGCGGCCTCGGGTGCCGGCTGACGCCATGGCCGGGCCCGGATCAGGTTTCATCACGTCTTTAAGGTTTCCTCAGCATTTCTATTGAAGACCCTGCAGCAAGCTGCAGCGAATCTTCGACCGTAAGGAATAATACTAATTTTATATACGCTCACTAACCCCGCAGCAAGCTGCGGGGAATGCGCTCGCTTAATCGGTTCAGGATATCTCGGGCAAGAATTAGCGTCCGGTTGCGGTCTGAAGGTTCGTGCATTGGCGGTATTCATCCAGTAAGCGGCGAACCGTATTGAACATCTCTTCTGAAAAGCGCGGCCCCACAAAAACCGGGTATCCTTTTTCCCGGACAAGGGTTCGCCATTCTTTCTCGGCCTCTTCTGGCACGGCGTGAACGGTCAGCCCATGGTCCTTCATGGCCGTGATAGCTTCTTGTTCCAATTCGCGAATTCGCTTCTGCAGCCGGGCCCCAGCCTGGCGTGCCGCCTCTTCAAGTTTCGGCTTGAGATCGGCAGGAATCTTGTTCCATTGTCTGATGGACACCACCGTTGTTCCGGGCAGGGGTTGCCAGCGAAAGTCCGTCATATGAGGTGCCAAGGCAAACCACTGAAAAGCCAGGGCCGCGGTTGGCGGTGCCGCAAACGCATCCACCAGGCCGGTCTGCAGCGATGGCAGCAAGTCGGTGATGGCCAGGGGAACCGCGTTGAATCCGGAGACCTTCAACAGTTCCAAATAAGTCGTATCTGTGCCCCACATGAAGAGTCTGCGCTTCTTCATGTCTTCAGGGGTGATGACCGGTTCTTTGGTGAAAAAGTGGGCCCAACCTGCGCAGCTCCAGGTAAGGACCTTAAACCCCTTTTCGGCCAAGCGGGCTTCAAACTCGGGGCCCAGTTTTTCTATGATGTAATCAAATTCCCCGTCTGTCCGGACCGACATGGGAAATGAGATCGCCTCGATGTCTGGAACAATATCAACCAGGGTGACCGTCGTCAGGGCTGTGGCGTGCAGTTGTCCGATTCGGATCTTACGCAACATATCCTTTTCATCGCCGGCCACACCGCCAGCGTAGATTCTTACAGTCACCTTGCCACCGCTCAAGGCTTTCCACTGTTGGGCGACTTCCAACAAGGTTTCATGCCAGGGAGAGCCTTCGGGCGCGACAGTGCCGAGCTTGATCACTTGTGAAAACGCTGGGGTTACTCCGAGGGTGAGCAGATGAACAGACACCCAAAGGATCATGCTTTTCACGGTTGAGCCTCCTCATAATCCAGAAAGAGTTCCGGGCCATGATCGAGTAACCACTGGGCTTTTTCCTGTGCCAGGGCGTTGGCAAGCCGCCATTGAGGCACGGCGTCTGGATCAACGGCGAGGGCCTTGTGCAGGAGTTCTTGAAACATTTTGGAATCCTGCTTGCGCACTGCCACAGATGATGCCAAGGCGACGTATGGTTCGGCCTTTTCGCCCTGGGTGAGGGCAATGACGCGATTGAAGTGCTCCAAGGCCCGTTCGGCACTTCCACCCATGGCCTCTGACCGGCTCCCCTCATAAGTGATAAAAAACTCATGAATCGCCCCGCCATCAAACGCCTCGTCGAGCGCCAGCGCCCGGCGCATCATGGCCTCGACCATAGGAAGTTCCGCCACAAGAGACATGTTGCTCACGTCCGTGGAAACGGCCCCTGCCCAACCTGCAGCAGCCCAAAAGAGCAGGGCCACATCTGGTGCTGACAAGGCCTGAAGGGTTCGTTGAGGATCTTGGCGCAGTTTTTTTTCAAAGTCAGGGTGATCAAGGGTGAGCCCGGCTAGGGCATAAGCGCGTCCGCGAAGATATAGCTTGCTTGCTCGCTGTCGAAGATGCTGTGCACGAGGGAAATCGAGTTCTTCCAGCCTGTCTGCCTCTTCGTGGACAAACGCATTGGCATACGCCACAAAGGCCTCAGCCGTGGCCAGGCAGAGACGGCGATCCTTGGGATTTGAAGCTAATAATGCCTCGTAAGTCTTGAGGGCAAAGGGTAAGGCCTGGCCAATCAATTCAGGATCATCGTCCTCGACGAACACATTGGATCCCGAGGGGTCGGAAAAGACGCCGGCTACATCGCGGAGGGCAGCCCGGCGCAGGGCGCCGCATCCGCTTCCCAGCAGCAACACCAGAGTCAGAAAGATGCTAAAACTTGTCGGGGGAAAAAGACTTCTGATCAGCCTTGAGATCATCAATGCATCTTGCCATGAAAAGCCCGTAGATGCAACATGAAGGCCGTGACTCGGGGTGTCAGCACGGCCTGGTGTCGTGTCCCCAAAATGGTCACGGAGCGAGGCAAATGGCTTTGGACGACGGTCACTGTACGATTTGTATGTCTTCAACTTATTTCTGGGACACAATACTTAGGCTGGGATTAGGCTGGTGGATACACTTTTGTCGAAATACTGCGTGTAATAAGAGCGAGTTTCTTAATTCTTGCGGATTATGGTAATATCCTCACGCAGACAAGGTGGAACCGAATACATAGGACAAGACTCGAACAGATAAGAATATCAGCCTATGAGCCCTTTTAAGTCCGGATTTGTCGCCATTGTGGGGGCCCCCAATGTGGGGAAATCCACCCTGTTGAACCGGCTCATCGGACAAAAGATTGCCATCACCTCGAGGAAACCGCAGACCACCCGCCACCGCCTCCTGGGTATCACCCATCTGCCCGGGGCCCAGCTGATCTTTCTGGACACCCCTGGTATTCATCGAGCCAAAGGGCCTCTGAATGTTCGCATCGTGGAGGTGGCGTTCAAGGTCTTGAGGGAAGTGGACCTGGTGGTGTTCATGACAGATGCGGCCGTCGCCGATGCTCGTGCAGATCAAATCATCATCAAGGCCCTTAGAAAGAAAAAACAACCGGTGATTCTGGTCATCAACAAGGTGGATCTGGTCAAAAAAAAGACTCTCCTTCCCCTCATGGCGGAGTGGCGCAGTGCCTATCCCTTTAAGGCGATGGTCCCTGTCTCGGCCCTGGAGGGGATCCAGATGGACGAATTGGTGACAGAGATGGTGGCTGCCCTGCCCGAGGGCCCCAGGTATTACCCCGAAGACAGCCTCACCGATATGCCCGAACGTTTTATTGCCGCAGAGATGATTCGGGAAAAGGTATTCCGCCTCACGGGCGAGGAGATCCCCTATGCCGTGGCCGTGACCGTCGAATCGTTCAAAGAGCGACCCGGCAAAGATCTCATTGACATCCAGGCCACCATCCATGTGGAACGGGAGTCTCAGAAACCCATCATCATCGGCGGGGGAGGCAAGAAGCTGAAACGCATCGGCGAGGAGGCCAGAGAAGCCATCGAGGAGATGGTAGGACGTCAGGTCTTTTTAAAGCTGTGGGTGAGGGTCCAAAAAAACTGGACGCGAGATGCCAGGGCCATTCGCAGGCTGGGATACTGATATGATCCTGTCCTTTCATCCCAACATCGTGGCCCACAAGAACATCCTGTGTGCGGGTCGACTGCCCAATGAGGACGATCGAGCCGCCATCTGTGAGGCCGAGGCCGTGATCCTGTCTCAAGGATGCTCCGAAACCCTCTACAGAATGTGCCGAGAGCATTGCCCCCACGTCTTTCCCAATTATGATGCCCGCTTCGATTTTCCCGGAAAACTAGGCCAGGCCTCCCTCTTCGAAAAAGTGGGGGTCCCTTTTCCGCGGACCTATCCTTTCGGCCGGGTGTCGGCCTACCGCGAGCGCAAAGATCAAGGGGCCCCCTTGCCTTTTCCTTGCGTTTTCAAGTTCGACTGGGGCGGGGAAGGCGATGGGGTCGTATTGCTCAAAACCGCCGAAGCTCTGGAAGAGGCGATAAAGAGGGCGCACGGGGCAGAACGAGGCGGCCAAAAGGGGTTTTTGCTTCAAGCCTATGTGCCTTGCCGGGGACGGAGCCTCCGGGTGGTGGTGATGGAAGATCGTTTGTTCAGTTACTGGCGCCGGCAAGGCGATGAATCCGCCTTTCTCACTAATGTGAAGGCGGGCGCCACCATTGATCACGAGTCAGACCCACAGCTTCAGGAGGCAGGTAAGGGGGCTGTCAGGGATTTCTGTGCGAAAACGGGAATCAATCTGGCGGGGTTTGATCTCCTCTTTCCAGACCATGACAAGGCCCCTGAGCCCCTCTTTCTTGAGATCAACTATTTTTTCGGCAGACAAGGCCTGGGGGGATCCGTGAAGTATTACCCATTGGTGGACGAGGCCGTGGGCCGTTGGCTCGAAAAGCTCGGCCTAAGCCTTTGAACGTCTTGGTCTTGGCCTTGGCCGTTTCTTCTTTGGCCGGGTGGGTTTCCTCTTGGAGGGGGCGGCCTGCCGGGAGCGAACCGCTGTGGGCCGCCTGCGCTTTCGAGGGACAGGCTTGGCACGGTCTTCTACGTACCAATCATCTTCCGCCCATTTGACGTCTATCTTCTTTTCCACCAGCTTTTCTACCGCTTCCAGATAGTAGACATACTTTTCGCAGGCCAGCGTAATGGCCCGACCGGTCTTTCCGGCCCTGGCGGTCCGTCCGATCCTGTGGACATAGTCTTCAGGGTCCTGAGGAATATCATAATTGATGACGATATCGATATCCTCAACGTGGATGCCCCGGGAGGCCACATCGGTAGCCACCAGAATCTTGATCTGTCCTGCTTTGAATTGTTGCATAATTCTCAGGCGCTTTTTCTGATGCACCGTGCCGGTGATACCCACCGCTGGAAAGCCATTTCCCTTGAGCTTGTGGGCCAGGGCCTCCACACCGCTTCGGGTATTGGCAAAAATTAGGACGCTGTCCCATGTCTCACGTTTCAGAAGACCGAGCAGAAGGTTAAGCTTCACGTTATTTCCCACATGATACAAGGCCTGGTCGATCTCTTTTACGGTGATTTGGCGATCTGCAAAGAGTTCTTGGGGGTTGTCCATGTACTCATAGGCCAGTTCCATAACGGCATAGGCCAGGGTGGCGGAGAAGAGCATGGACTGGCGTTTGCCATAACGAGGCAATCGTCTCAGAATGTAGCGTAGGTCTCTTAGAAAGCCCATGTCAAATAGCCGGTCAGCTTCATCGATGACCAGAATACGAACATTTTTCGGCTGGAAGATCTTTTTCTTCATGTAGTCAATCAAACGACCAGGTGTGGCAACCACAATGTCGGCACCACTGCGGAGCGCCTCTTGCTGCTTGATGTAGTCCACACCCCCAAAGACCGGGAGCACCTTGAAATCCGTATGGCTTCCGAGGAGTCTGGCCTCATCGCAGATTTGAACCGTCAGCTCGCGAGTTGGCGCGATAATGAGCGCCCGGGGTCCAGGACCTTTAGGGGCGGGTTCTCTGATGAGGCGATTTAAGATCGTGATGAGAAAGGTGGCCGTCTTGCCCGTGCCGGTTTGAGCTTGGGCAGCAATATCCCTGCCTTTGAGCGTCAAGGGCAGGGCCTGGGCCTGGATGGGCGTGCAGCGCTTAAACCCTGCTGTGTCTATGCCTGTTAAGACCTCTTTGGGAAGGTCGAATCCGGTGAACAATATATCTGTGTCTATGATGTCAGGGAGTGTCATTCTTTAGAGTCGTTTCCAACAATCTCCGCAAAAGCCCAAAAAGCTTTGGCTTGCCTGATATGGATCTTGCTGCAATATAGGGCAACGCCCTGCCCTTTGCAAGCTGGTTTCCGTTCCCAAAGGGGGCTTTTCCCTGCCCAGCGTGGGGTTGCGAACCATCTAACCAGTGCCCATCCACGAAACATTATCCAATCGACGGCACGAGTGTCAGTTTCCAATTCAGAAATGAGGATTTTGTGCTCTGAGCAAGGCCGCACAAGGGTTTACGCCGAGGCGTACTTTTCGTACGTCGCAGGCGAAAACCCGCGGAGAACGCCGCTCAGAGGCAAAAGGGCCATTTATGGATGGAAACTAACCAAGAAAACAATAGGGCCAATTAATCAGGGAGTGTTCTGGGCCCAGGCGTTACAACACCCCTCATCACAGCCCCTTCCTTTTCCCTTGAACCGACTGATCCTCTGGATTAACCTTAAAAAAGAGCACACAGTGTCGTGTCTCAGGACTTCCTTTAAAAAGTAACGTGTCGCCATCAAGCGATTTCGGCTCCATCGTGACGAATGAGAGTTACTTCTGAAACAAGACTAGCCTCCGGGCAAGTCTTGCCTTTAGAGAAACAGCTGAGGGCTGCTCGGGGGTAGTGGAATTTGAATTCTACGATTGTTGACATAGACGACAGGGCCCTTAACCGAGAACGGAAAAGAGCCCGGGAATTGAGACAGTCCCAATGGTGGAAGCGTCAGCTAGCCCGTGGACGTTGCTATTACTGCGGCAAATCCTTTCCCCCCCGTAGCCTGACGATGGATCACATCGTGCCGCTGTCCCGAGGTGGCACATCCAAGAAGGGCAATGTCGTACCGGCCTGCAAGGACTGCAACAACAAGAAGAAATACATGCTTCCCATTGAATGGGAAGCCTATCTGGAGTCCCTTACTGGAAGTAATGTCCAATGACTT
>JASFPF010000049.1:0-7355 GCA_050116135.1 Deltaproteobacteria bacterium
CGTAGTTTACTACCGCCTCACCCTTGGTAATATGAAAAACGGACGACCTTGGTGTATAATATTTTTTGGCAACAAAAACAAAATATTAACACCGGTAGAAAGGAGGTCGTCCAATGCAAAAAATAGCATACTTAGCAATGGATTTACATGCAAAAACTTGTACGTTGGGCCATATGGATGAGGACGGTTCTTTTAGAGGGAGTCTGGAACTTCCTACCTCTGAAAACAACATCATCCATATGCTGAAATCGGTTAAGGCAAAACAGAAATACCTCACCATTGAAGAAGGCTCTTTAACCTATTGGGCAGCTCAGGTTGCCAACCCGTATGTCAGCCAGGTGATTGTTTGCGACCCGAGGGAAAACGCATTGATCTATAAAAGCCCTCAGAAGAAAGACAAAATCGATACTAAACGCTTGTGTCGACTGCTCAGACTCGGTGAATTGAAGCATGTTTACCATCCAGAAAATGATGATCGTGCCATCTTTAAAGCCTCTGCTCAACACTACTTAGATCTTCGTAATCAGCTGACACGTTTAAAACAAAAAATCAAAGCCTTGTACCGCCATTGGGGCGTCATCAATGTCTTTACCGATGCCGTCTACAGTAGCTCGGGCCGCGATAAGTATCTTGAGCAGGTAAAGCACCGTCCAATTCGCCATCAGCTCAAACGGCTTTGCTATCTTATGGATCAAACCGAGGCGATGCGCAAATCGGCAGCTAGATCTATGAAACAGCTCGGACGCAATTATGCCGAGATCCGCGAGTTTGTGAAAATGCCCGGCATTGCTGATATTAGCGCGCATATCTTTGATGCCTTTATTCAGACCCCGCACCGCTTTGCAAAGAAAAGTCGGTTATGGAAATACTGCCGCTTGTCCATCACCGATCGCAGCAGCGCTGGAAAGCCGTTGGGTTTTCAACGTATAGATCAACATGGCGTCGGCGAGCTAAAGGCGTTAAGCTATCGAGCTTTTATGGCCGCAATGAAAGGCAACAATGAGGTCAAACGCTTTTACCTTGATTCATTAAAACGCACCCATAGCCGAAAACACGCCAGGCTCAACACCCAGCGCAAAATTTTGTCCGTAATGTACAGCATTTGGAAGAGAGGAGTTGCCTATCAACCTGAACTTTTTTCCGGATCCGCCTAAATAGGGCTCTGGCTTGACGATAACTGTAGCCCTATTGCTGGCTGAAGTGCGCAGCCCAGTCCCGGCGGATCGGGTTGCCGGGAAAGTCTCAACAAGGCGTCTAGCTGCCTGACTTCAAAGGACAGGCTCAACCCTTGGATAGACTCCCGGCCTTTATACCCAATGTGACCATAGTCTCCCCCACAGTGGAGGGAAAGACTCAGATGTGTGCATGGAAAGAACAAGACCCGCACTGTCATGTTGATCCGGTCACCCGGCTGTGATTGCAAACTTCATATGCTTAGCAGTAGAGCATTTTATCAAAGAGCCAAAAAGCTACGGTCGTCCTGTGGAATCAAAAATAGCCGATCTCACGGTATAAGAGATTTATGTCTTGATTTCACTTTTCATGTGTGGACGCCTTGGATCTGCAGCAGCCTCGACTTCTGCAGCCTCAGGGATGACGTGTGCTCACAATGGTCGCGCAAAGAGAACTTTGCATGACCTCATCTCGCTCTTTGGTATGAGGTTTTTGACCCATCTACGTGCTCACCGACTAAATCGCAAAAACTCGGCCCAAGGGCCTCAAACAGTTTGCGATTTGCCCACTGAGGCGGGCCGTTCGTTTCGCCCGGCCTCTGGCTCGGGAAGTCGACGGCTCGGAGAGATGGGTGCCCCAAAAACCTCATAATCGTCGCTTTCCGAGGTTATGCAAACTAGAATGTGATCAGCCCCAGACTGGGGGTTAGAACCGCGAAAGCGAGCGCAGTCCCCGCAGATTGCTGCAGGGATCTTCAATTGCCTATTGGGTCCAGGAGGTAATGGCCCTGGCAATGCTGGCACAGTTCATTCCGACCCCAGACTCTGGATGGATGTTGACCAGAACCTTTCGATTCACAATAGAGTTTGGGACTGCGGCATCGGTCACGACGTAGCCGAGATAGTGCAATGGAAGATCCAAAAAGTCCCTTGAAACAGCATCGATATGCCCGAATAGTCGACCTGCCTCCTTTTCGTCCTTTGCTGAATTTACGATGACCCCAAAGGACTTCCTTGCGAAACGCTGGTACATGACCTTGATGACCGCGTAGGCGTCGGTTAAGCTGGTGGGCTCCCTGTTGAGCACAATGATGTTTTTAGGGGCAAACAGGTTAAACTGGAGCACGACCTCCGAGATCCCGGCGCCGGTATCTAAAAGAACATGATCATAGCCGGGGATAACGGTGTCAAGGGCCTTTTTGATCATCTGAATCTTTTCGTAAAGTAATTGCCCCATCTCCTTGTCACCAGAGCTTGCTGGAACCAGGTCAAAGCCCGCCTCCGTGGAAACAATCACATCTTGCACATCCCGATCCCCGAAGGCCACGTCTTGTAACGTGAACATGGGCGTAATCCCGAGAAGGATATCCATATTGGCAAGGCCCAGGTCACAGTCCACCACCAAGACCTTGTTTCCTTTCTTCGCAAGGCAAGAGGCCAGGTTGGCAGTGATGAATGTCTTTCCCACGCCTCCCTTGCCGCTTGCAATCGAGGTGATGACGGGCTTCGTTGATTCCATCACTGCTGTTTCACCTTTCTCATTGAAGACCCTGCAGCAAGCTGCAGGGGATCTTCGACCGTAAGGAATATTACTTATTTTATATACGCTCGCTAACCCCGCAGCAAGCTGCAGGGAATGCGCTCGCTTAATCGGTTCAATATCACCAAGACATGCAAAAAAGATTCCCAGAGAACTTTCGTGCTTTCGTGGTTGTTTTTAGAAATTCTCTGCCACAAAGGACTCCAGTCTCATTGCTATGGCACTATGCCTAGAATCATCTATGACGTCATAGTGGTTTTTTGTCATCCCCTTTTAGAAGAGCCACCCTCTCATCTTGCGTGACAGACGCCACTGGTCGCATCTCCAGTTCACCTTCAAAGCAAACCCTGTTCTTTCCTTCCGTCTTTGCTTTGTAAAGAGCCTTGTCGGCGGTTTCTATGAATTCACTGATCCCATGAGCAAAAACCGGATCACACTCCGCAAGTCCTATACTGGCCGAACAAGGAGGGTCGAGCTTCCATGGGATCCCGGCAAGAGACTCTTTCAAGCGTTGAGCAATACTCAAGGCATCAAGAATGCTTGTGGCCGGCATGATCACTGCGAACTCATCGCCCCCATATCGGCACAGGATATCCGTTGGCCTAAGTTTTTCTCCAATAACCTGGGCCACCTTTACCAAGAAGTTGTTTCCCTCGTTATGTCCCAGTGTGTCGTTTAAGAGCTTGAAGTTGTCTAAGTCTATCATCATGAGCGAGCAAGGCAGACCTGTGCGTTTGGTCCGTGCTATCTCCACCTCGAGCTGCTTGGCAAAAAAGCGATAATTGTACAGGCCGGTCAGGCCGTCGGTCAGGGTCAAGGACCGAAGGCGCTGATTTTCCCGCTTAAGTTCAGCGATCTTTTTTGTCAAAGGGCCACGCGCATGGACGACGATATCAGTAACGCCCGACAAGGCTTCCCTCTCAGCATGAGAGAGTTGATCGGCCAGCACCACGAATAATTCAGGCTTTCGACGGTCCCCCAGATCCAGCCACGCGGATATGGTCTTGTCCTTTTTAAGGAGGTGCAGGAGGTGATTGAAGGCCGGGCTTTCCTTGACCGCGGGCGCAGGCCTTTGACCGACGTGGCTCGGTTGGTGGCTTGAGGGGCTAGGTGCGTTGAGGTTTCGCTTTGAAAAAGGCATCTAGGATTCCGAAAACCGGGGCATATGTCGACCGCAACGAGGGCCTTTAGGCCTGCAAGGTCCCGAGCGGGCAAAAGGATTCTTGGGAATAGGGCTGCAAAGTACATGCCACAGAATCCTTTTCTTATGAACCTGAGCCTCTGGGCCTAATAGGGCTTGGGCTTGCCCCGATGCGCAGGATTAGGTCACCCAGGAAAAAGATTGGGGATTTCGTCAGGGCTTTGTATCTCCAGGCGTTGTTGACGTGCCCAGCAAGGTGACGGCCACCCGCCTTTGGCGAGGCCGGTTGTCGTGGTTGATGACGACAATCTGCTGCCAGGTCCCAAGAGCCAATGCAGCGCTACGTATGGGTATGACAATGGAAGGGCCGAGTAAGGCCGCCTGAACATGGCTGTGGCCATTACCATCATGCCAAGCCTTCTCGTGCTCGTAGGCCATGTCCTGAGGCGCAAGGCGGGTGATGGCCCTTTTTAGATCTTCAACAACACCAGGTTCATATTCAATGGTGGTGAGAGATCCTGTGGAACCTATGACCGTGGCGTGTAGAGTCCCATCTTCTATGCCGGCCCTCTCCACCATTAAGGAGAGTCTTTCTGTCACGTCCGAAATATCTGGTCCGACGTCCATGGAGACTTCCAAGCTGTCACAGTATATGGTTGGAACGCTCATGGCTCATTTACCTCCTCGATCCAATTTGTCGCCTGATGGTTTGTCAACATGCAAACAATATGGTGCTCCCGGAAGTCGTCAGGCCTTAACATCGATTGTCTCCACATGAACCCGTGCCGTTCCCTTCTCGTAGAAACCGAGTTTGCGGGCGGCGCCAGCACTCAGGTCAATGATGCGCCCCTTCACAAAGGGGCCGCGATCGTTCACCCGCAGAAGAATGGAGCGACGATTTTCCAAGTTTGTAACCTTCACATAGGTGGGCAAAGGAAGATGTTTATGGGCAGCGCTGAGCCCATTGGGATCAAAACTCTCGCCGTTTGCTGTCATGTGGCCGCCCTTTTGCCGAAGGGTTTCATAGCCATACCAGGAGGCAATCCCTTTTTCCCGGTAGTGTCCGGCCTCCTCCACGGACATGGGGACATAGCGCCTGCCGTGGACCACATAAGGGGCGTTCTTCACCCGGCCCTGTTTGATGGCTTCTTTCGGGGGCAAGCCGTCAATGGACTCAATTCCTTCATGGGTGAGGGGCCAGCTCAAAGGCGCCATGACGACCTTGAAGCTGAATTTGCCCACTTTGTAGACGACCTTTCCGGTACCGACCCCCGCCTTGGTGACGCCTTTGGTCACCGCATAAGTCGTCTTGATAGTCCCTTTGGTCAATCGATAGGTCTTGGAGGGAACGCTGCAAGAAAGGATCAACAAGGATATACAGCCCATCAACGTGGCTAGGAGCCTTACCCTTCTTCTTAGTACCATTTCAGCCATCTTGCTAGGCGATCTTCAATTTCATTGGTCATAGAATTTACTGACAAAAGCAACACACCTCGACACCGCCAGAAATCTCAGGAGACCAAGGATATGGTTTGCCTGCGTGTCTCACGACTTCTCTACCTACCATATCTGTTAGCCTTTTCAAATCATTCCAGAAGCAAGCATCCGGGAAGCAGTCTAACAATCTTCAAGGATTCATTGATCAAGCATACCGAAACGAACATCCGTTCGCCATGGGGGTGCCCACCCAACGAACAATATTGGCCACCCATGGCGTGAACGGTATGGTTTTTGTAACAGAAAGCCAGGGAGACTTAAAGCAGAGTCCGTAGGGAAACGAACCGAAGCGAAGCGAAAGCGGGCTTTGGATACATGGACAACGGGTTGCAGCAATCGCGGGGCAGGCCTGTATGAGTGGGAGCAAGATCGATTGCCAGCGTCATTGATGATCTACTTGACCACGTTCAATGGCGACAGGACCATCCTGTCAATTATCTGACAATAGGCGTAATCATGGGGAGCGATACGGTGAGTTTCAATAAGTTAACTCTGCCGGGACATGTTCATCAAGGGCTCTATGGGTCAGGAGTCTTTGTCGTGTTTGCTGAGGAAAAATAAGATGTCTGTCAAAAGAACCAACTGGCGAGAAGAATGCTCTGAATTAGAGACGTTGTTGGAGCAAGAACGGGCAAGGGTTAAGTATTATCAGAAAATTGCCCAAGCGGCTGGGGGAAAAAGCTTAAGAGAAATTGACAAATTATCAAGAATCATTGCCGAGGGCAAACAGACCGAAAGTGCCCTAAGAGAAAGCGAGGAGAAGTATCGCACGGTTCTGGAAGCATCTCCGGATTCGGTTGTTGTCTACGACATGGAGGGAAAGGTCATCTATATCAATCCGGCATTCACCCGAGTTTTTGGGTGGACCCTAGAGGATCTTTCTGGAAAGACAATAGACCATGTCCCTGAGGAGAATCGGCCTGAAACCCGGATGATGATTGACAAAGTGCTGGCCGGAGAAGCTTTTTCGGGTATTCAAAGTCGCCGTTACACCAAGGGAGGATCCATAGTCCATGTGAGCATAAGCGCTGCTGTTTACCGGGGGCGTGAAGGGACACCCATGGGCAGCGTCTTTAATTTGCGTGATATTACGGAACAAAAGAAATTGGAGGCTCGACTACAACAGGCCCAAAAGATGGAAGCCGTGGGGACCCTGGCGGGTGGCATTGCACACGACTTCAACAACCTGCTTATGGCCATTCAGGGTAATGTCTCTTTAATGCTCTTTAACGTAGACTCAGCCCATCCTCATTACGAAAGACTTAAGAGCATCGAAAAACAGATTGAACGTGGCGCCAAATTAACCAGCCAGTTACTCGGCTATGCCAGGAGGGGTAAGTATGAGGTCAAGCCCATCAACCTGAACCGATTGGTCGAAGAGACGGCGGATACATTTGGCAGAACCAGGAAGGAGATCACCATTCGTCGAGAGCTGGCCCAGGATCTATTTCCCATGGACGCTGATGAGGGGCAAATTGAACAGATCTTGTTGAATCTTTATGTGAATGCGGCAGATGCCATGCCTGGTGGTGGTCCACTCGTCCTAAAGACGCAAAATGCGACCCATGAGGAGCTAAAAGACAAACCTTATGAGGTCAAGCCTGGCAACTATGTGTTGTTAACGGTCACCGATGGAGGCACGGGCATAGACAAAGAGACTCAGGAGCGCATTTTTGAACCCTTTTTTACCACCAAAGAAATGGGGCGGGGAACGGGTCTTGGCTTGGCTTCTGTTTATGGCATCGTAAAGGGCCACGGCGGATACATTGATGTGAACTCTAGGAAGGGAAGGGGCACGACATTCAGTATCTACGTCCCTGCGTCGGAAAAGAGGGTCGGCAGACCTGTGAAAGTGGGCGAGCAAATCATCAAGGGCACCGAAACAATCCTGCTTGTAGATGATGAAGAAGCGGTTCTGGACTTAGGTGCCCGGATGCTTGAGCAATTGGGTTACACAGTGATTGAAGCCAAGGGTGGAGCCGAAGCCATCGAGATCTATAAGACC
>JASFPF010000050.1:0-7216 GCA_050116135.1 Deltaproteobacteria bacterium
GTTGAAAATTGTGATCACTAACAGCTTCCCACCATGTATACTTTTCAAGGTGTTAGGATTTTAAAAGCATATCAAACTCGACCTCTATCCAGGCCAACGCTCACTTATCCAGTCATATAAACCCAGTTTGATAAGGAATATAATGACGATGATTACCCCTATCATGACGCCAAAGACCTTTCCCACTTTGTTGGCTAGCCTCTCTTCTTGGGTCAACCCGCCATTCTGTTTGATCGGAAGGTATGTCCTGACATTGAAGCCGCAGGTGGGACAGAAGTTGGCCCTCCGTGGTACTTTCTCGTTACATTGAGGGCACTTCATTACAGCCATAAACACAACTCCTCTCGAGCCAGCCCATCGGCTGTTGACCATCAGCGCGGAGTGTCCCACACGCAGAGAACTAGATTATGGTGTGGTTCTTGCAAAGCAACTTATGTTAACATTTTTCAAAAGGGCGGTGTGAAATGATGGATTCGCTAGTGTGCTCCCTATGCAAAGAGGTAATGAGTGGGAACAATACAAAGGAATTCGCTGTAGAAGTCCCGGAACTCGGCAAAAGACTGACCTTTAAAGCGTGTGTGGCTTGCCAGGAAAAAGCCAAGATAAACAAACTTCATATCTGTCTGGGATGCAAATCCATCAGCTGGTATCCGTCTGGAAGTTACTCTCCTGACGGTGTCATGTACAATGTCCAGTTCCAATGCAACCACTGTGTTACCAAGGCTATATTGGACGGTTACGCAGAAAGTGCAGGCCAGCTGTGAAAGTCACTGCCATTAATGTTTTCAGATTGTCCTTTTCTGTGTCCTGCCACCGCAGGCATGAAGTCAGAAGACAACAAAGAAGGGAAATTAATACACTAATTGATCGTAAACAAAATGAAAAACAGGGGTAAAGTTTTAAAAAGTAGTCATTTTTGTTATGTTTTCCAAGATTCAATATGGCTTCTATTGATGAGATATAGTTTTAAGAAATTTTTTCATTTTGTTTACCCTTCGGGAAAGCCGATGCCACCCCATCTTCTTTGTTGCCAAGGGCTCGCGGTAGACGACTACAGCTTCGCCCTTGGGCGCCTTGAAGCTGGCACACCCTCGACTTTCGCTCAATTAGGGTAATAATCACGCCTATATCGCAAACCATTGTGTCAACTGTTTCTTAATCTCCCCTTTATCCAAGGCCTGTTCATCAGAAGAAAATATGCCGATTCGCAGGGAGGTCTTGGTGCCATCTCCCCACGCCCACCATAGGGCAAAGAGTATGACACCAGATCCGTTGTCGGCAGTGAAAGCTTTTTGCCCTGGAAGTAGACCGTAAGAAGAAGTGAAAAAGTTGCTAATAGACTGTGGAGCACTACTCACTGTGAAAGAATCCCATTCCTCATCGAATCCTGCCGACAGGGCAGCCAAAACGTCCCCCGCATGTACTGCCTCAAGGCTAACGAGGGCCACGTGGAGTGGTTCATCCCACTGCCACCGGTAAGCGAGAGGAACACTGCCAAAAACCTGGCCGCAGATCTTTTCGAATGCTTCTATATTAATTGTAACCATTCAAACCCTCCAGAGTCACAAGCCCACCTCTCACTCTGAGAAATGGGGCTAGCGTTGAGTCCATGGCATCCCTGGTGAGGGTTATTTCTTGGGGCCTGCAAAATACCAAACGACGAGGCCGATAACAGGAAATACAAGAATGATGATTATCCAGAGTACTTTTTTGCCTGTTGATGCCCCACTTTGAAATACGTTTACGATGGCCCAGATGTCTGCGATTAGGATGAGAAGGCCAATGATTGTGTTGAGCATGGCTACCACTCCTTTCTTTGGCAGGCTCTTGGTATTTAGCTCATCGTGTCCCCGGGTATGGGGCGTAAAGGGAAATGCCAAAGACCACTTCCCTCATCTGTCCTAAAGGACAATAACAGAATTATCACTGTCTCCCAACGGGCTCTGCACGTATTTGTCAGCGTTCCAGTCATTTTCCCACCTGGATTCATCGATGAAATAACGAAACTGATATTCCCGTCCTGGCTTAAGATTCAACGTGATACCGTAGTCTCCGTTTTTGAGCTTCTTCATTCGATGACCGTGGAGACTCCAATTATTGAAATCACCGACGATGCAAACGCTTTTTGCCCGAGGTGCAGCAATGCTTGGTAACCTGAAAGTCACTTTGCATAGATTTCCACCCTCAAGATATACTTTCTTTATCCCAGCGGTCTTTACAGGTCCTTCTTTTGATATCATCTTCTTGGCAGTTCTCTTTGGTGCTGGCTTCTTGACAGTGGTCTTTCTTACGGCAGTTTGTGTCTTTTTTGCTGTGCCCTTCTCCCTCTCTGATTTTGCCATTTCTAGCCTCCTTTTTTCCTCTTGGTTTTCAGATTGCTTCTCTTCAATACTGAACTTTCCCGCTGCGATTTCACGCAGTGCCATGACGATGCCTTCATTTTTAGGCGCGTCCACCAAATACCGGTCGCCTTTACCCACTTGTCGAACCCGCTTAGCAGCAGCATGGACGAGCATATAACGGTTCTTAACCCGCCTTAAGCAATCTTCGATGGTAATACGAGCCACGTTCAGACCTCTCTCTAACCGCCGTCTGGCACCTTTGTGGCGTTCTCACAAAGGTTACCGTGCCATTACTGAATGACATCTACAGGCTCGTTCAGTCCTAATCGTGCGTCAGAAGCTTCTAAGATGCAAGCAAAATGATGGAAAGTTCACCCTATGGGAAAGCCGATGATACCCCATCTCCTTTGTTGCCAAGGGTTCGACGTAGTTTAATACAGCCCCACCCTTGGATCTGCAGCACCCTCGACTTTTGCAATGTTAAGGTTAACTCAATAGTCAGGCGGTTAACAGCCAGTTGTCAGTTTGTCAAGGCTTTTGCATTCGACTGTGTACACCCCGTACATTGGATAGAGAAACGAAAAAGGCAGATTTGTATGACGTGACTCTTTAACAGATACCCGGAAAAACCGAATCGTCGCTTTGCCCCAGACGCCGTGCAGAACTGTTTGACACTACAACAAAACCGTCTTATTTTATATAGAATTGGTATAGAATATGGGAGGAATTATGCCCAACATGGACAACATGATCATCAGCGTGGTGCCGGCCATCCATAATCTGTGGAAGGGGTGGGGATTGCAGAAATAGTGTGGACTGGACTTTGGAGAGGCGATGGGTATATGATCCGCATGCTACTGGGAGGATTCAGACATGAAAAGGAATCTTGAGGAACGCTTATGAAAGGATCTGACGGCATCAAGAAGACCCTGCAGGTATGCAAAGCCGGATTCGAGAGCCGCACCCGATTTCGTGCTCAACTCCCAAGCGTTGTGGATCGTATCGTGGAGAGCTGTTACGATGAGAAATGTTTCGAGCATGTTGATGCTGAACTGATCCCTTCTCGGGAGTCAGTGATTGGAATACTGACCAGGCTTCGAGAGATCCTTTTCCCCGGGTACTTCAACCAGGAGAGTATCGACCGGATCAATCTGAGATACCAAATGGGGCGGTCCGTTGATCTCCTCTTTGAAAGGCTCTCGGAACAGATTGCCCATAGCCTGCGTCATGAGTGTCTGCGCTACGATCAACCCTGCGTCGAGTGTGTCAATTTGAGCCAAGAAGAGGCCCTAAGATTCCTGGAGTCGATCCCTAAAATGCGCAACGTATTGGCCACGGACGTCCGCGCAGCCTACGAGGGGGATCCAGCGGCCAAGACTTACGATGAGATTGTTTTTAGCTACCCGGGGATCTTTGCCATCATGGTTTACCGAATCGCCCACCAATTATTTGTCCAAGAGATCCCCCTCGTTCCCCGGATCATGACCGAATATGCCCACAGTATTACCGGGATCGATATCCATCCGGGCGCCCAGATCGGAGAAAGCTTTTTCATAGATCATGGTACCGGGGTCGTTATAGGGGAGACCACGGTGATCGGCAAGAATGTACGGCTCTATCAAGGGGTGACTCTGGGAGCCTTGTCACTTCCAAGAGATGCCGGAGAACGCTTAAGGGGAGCAAAGCGCCACCCCACGATTGAAGATGACGTCATTATTTACGCAGGTGCGACCATCCTGGGGGGAGACTGTGTTATTGGGGCACGCGCTGTGATCGGAGGCAATGTTTGGATCACCAAATCGGTGCCGCCCGACACAAAAGTGCTGTTGGAGGCTCCCCAGTTAATCTACAAGTAGTGTGTAACCAATCTCAGGCCCCTAGGCTGCTGACGGGCCTATGCCGTACAAGCCCCCTTGCCCTGGATAGGTCAGAAAGCTTGTACGAAGGAGTGAGAGGGGTTTGTTTAAAGGTTTTGGGGAATATTGAGGCTCAGATGGCGAGGATTTTCTCTGATATTACAACGACTGTTGGCAATACCCCCTTGGTCAGATTAAGCAAGGTGGGCAAGGGTCTTAAGGCGGACATCATTGCCAAATTGGAGTTTTTCAATCCCCTTGGAAGCGTAAAGGATCGTATAGGGATCGCCATGATCGAGGCAGCAGAGCGCCAGGGGCAGATTCGTCCTAAGACCCTTATCGTAGAACCCACGAGTGGAAACACCGGGATTGCTCTGGCCTTTGTTTGTGCGGCAAGGGGATATCGTCTCTGCCTGACCATGCCCGAGACCATGAGTACGGAACGAAGAAAGCTCCTAAGGCATCTGGGAGCGCAATTGGTATTGACCCCCGGAAGTGAAGGGATGAAGGGGGCAATTTTGAAGGCCGAAGAGATCCTAACAAGCACGAAAGACGCCTATATGCCCAACCAGTTTAAAAATCCAGCCAATCCTGACATACACCGGAAGACCACAGCCGAGGAGATTTGGCAGGATACGGAAGGCGCGGTGGACATGGTGGTTGCAGGCGTTGGGACAGGCGGAACCATTACTGGAGTGTCTGAAGTGATCAAGGCCCGAAAATCGTCGTTTAAGGCCATTGCCGTAGAGCCGGCAGCCTCGGCGGTCCTCTCTGGGCGGAAGGCAGGCCCCCATAAAATACAGGGGATCGGAGCCGGGTTCATACCGGATGTCTTGAACGTCAATATGATTGACGAAGTCATCGCCGTCACCAATGAAGATGCCTTTGACATGGGGAGGCGACTGGCCGAAGAGGAAGGGATCTTGTGTGGCATCTCTTCCGGGGCGGCCGTATGGGCGGCCCTGAAAGTGGCAAAAAGGCCGGAAAATCGAGGGAAACAGGTCGTCGTGGTGCTTCCCAGTACGGGCGAGCGCTATATCAGTACGGATCTGTTTAAATCGTGAGGACATCTCTCTTCATCTTATGGAAGAAGCAATACTGAACGTATAGGAGAACCGTACGATGTGGGAATACACGGACAAGGTCAAAGATCACTTCTTACATCCCCGAAATGTGGGAGAGGTTGAAGGCGCTGACGGCATGGGCGAAGTGGGGTCCCTGGCATGCGGGGATGCCTTGAAGCTTACCTTTAAACTGGATGATGAAAAACGCATTCAAGACATTAGGTTCAAGACATTTGGCTGCGGCAGTGCCATTGCTTCGTCATCCGCGCTGACTGAGATGGTCAAGGGGATGACCCTGGAAGAGGCGGAAAAGGTTACGAATCAGGATATTGCTGATTATCTTGGAGGCCTGCCAAAAGAAAAGATGCACTGTTCTGTGATGGGGCGAGATGCATTAGAAAAGGCGATTGCCTATTATCGCGGGGAACCCGAAAAAAAGCTTGAAGGTGAGATTGTCTGCGAGTGCTTTGGGGTGACAGATGTGGAAATAGAGAGAGCCGTTCGTGAAAACAACCTGACTGCAGTGGAAGACGTGACCGGTTATACCAAGGCAGGAGGCGGGTGTGAAAGCTGTCATGAGAAGATCCAGGAGATTATTGATAAGGTCCATGGCAAGCCTCATGTTGCTGGCCGAAAACCACCTCAGCTGACCAACATTCAGAAGATCCAACTCATCCAGGAGACCTTGGAGCGTGAGGTTAAACCTTCCCTGCAGAAGGATGGAGGCGATATCGAGCTTATCGATGTTGACGGAAATACGGTCCTTGTGAAGCTTCGCGGCACCTGTGCTACCTGTGTTGCCTCCCAGGTCACGCTGAAACACTACGTGGAATCTAAGCTGCGTGAAATGGTCACGCCAGAATTGGTGGTAGAGGAGGTCCAGTGATGAAAGTGATCTACGCAGACAACAATGCCACAACGCAGGTTGCCCCTGAAGTTCTAGAAGAGATGGTTCCTTACTTTCATGACCTGTACGGCAACCCGTCGAGCATGCACAGTTTTGGCGGTCAGGTGGCGGGAGAATTAAAAGAGGCGCGCGAAAGGGTGGCCCGTCTCATCGGGGCCACGCCAGAGGAAATACTGTTTACTAGCTGCGGCACAGAAAGCGACAACACGGCCATTCGAGCAGCGATTGCGTCCCACCCTGACAAGAAACACATTATCACCACGCGGGTGGAACACCCCGCTGTCAAAAACCTATGTGAGCACTTAGGTGGGCATGGATATCGGGTCACGTTCCTTCCTGTGGATCGGCAAGGGAGATTGGATTTGGAGCATTTACACAAGGCCCTCTCCAATGACACGGCCATCGTCACCATCATGTGGGCCAACAATGAGACGGGGGTCCTATTTCCTGTAGACGAGATCGCCCAGTTGGTGCGAGAAAGGGGGATCGTATTCCATACCGATGCGGTTCAAGCCGTAGGAAAGATCCCCATCGACGTGGAGCAAATTCCTGTCGATATGCTCTCTCTTTCAGGGCATAAACTTCACGCACCCAAAGGGATCGGCGCCCTTTATGTCCGAAAGGGAACGAAGTTTTCGCCCTTCCTCATCGGCGGGCATCAGGAAAAAGGACGTCGGGGCGGAACCGAAAATGTGGCCTCCATCGTGGGACTCGGCAAGGCTTGCGAACTGGCCTTGGAACATCTGGAGGAGGAAAACGAACGGGTCAAATTGCTCAGGGACAACCTTGAAAATGGCATCCTTAAGCGGATTCCCAATGCCATGGTCAATGGTGACCGTGAGCATCGACTTCCTAATACAACCAGCATAAGCTTCGAATATGTGGAAGGTGAGGCGATCCTGCTTATGATGAATGAATTCGGAATTTGTGCCTCTTCCGGTTCCGCATGCACATCGGGCTCTTTAGAGCCATCGCACGTACTACGCGCTATGGGCGTTCCCTTTATAGCTGCGCACGGTTCGATCCGCTTCAGCCTGAGTATTTACA
>JASFPF010000051.1:0-7170 GCA_050116135.1 Deltaproteobacteria bacterium
GGATATTACTCAGGCAAGGGGTGCCGGAAGCACCTCTATTAATCTCTTCCCCGACCAGCCCGCCAATGACCACCGTGTGATCATCCTTCATGACCACGGTGGTTTCTGCTGAGCGCTTCAAGGTGCTTGGTCTGTCTTCTAGAGACCCCGTTTTTAAGGTGCTATATTCCAGAGAGATCTCCAGACGAAGAAAGCGCTCCTGGTTGATCTGTGGGGTGATCTTAAGGGTCACGCCCACATCCTTGTATTCGTACACCGAGTAGGCCTGTTCCGTCCCTGCGCTTTCTTTGCTGAGGTAGGGGATGTTTGAGGCAACCACGACTTGAGCCTCTTCATTGTCCGTGGTCATGATCTGGGGGGTTTGAAGGATATGTACATCGCTGTCAGCTTCAAACGCCTGCACCACCGCTGCTAGGGAGGGAAACTCGACCCCACCAATCGTAATGGTCTCACCAAGTACGCCCAATGCCAGGCCTGGAATATCGCTCAGTGGGGGTGCGGTGGGTCCCGCGCCAGAGGAGGCTCCAAAGGCCCCAACTTCTCTCCCTTCCCACGTTCCGATATCGTCTCCTACGCGCCATTCCACGCCAAGGTTAAAGCTCTTGCCCATGGTAACTTCCATGACCAAGGCTTCGATAAAGACCATGGGCCGTGAGATGTCTAACTTCTCAATGACATCCACGAGGGCGAGATAGTCTTGCTTGTTGGCGGTAATGACCAGGGAATTGGTCGCTTTATCGGCCACAATCTGGACCTCTTTGGAGATCACCGGAGCCGTGGCCTTTCCCTTTGCAGGGGCCTTGGTCTCCTTGGGAAGGGCTGTCAAGACTGTAGCCAGCTCTTCGGCGTCCGCATACTGGAGATAATAGACCCGGATGTCTCCCTCACCCCGGGGGGTTTCCTGGTCCAGAATGTTGATGAGCTGTTTGATCCTTAAGGTATCATGTTCGCTGGCTGATAGGATCAAGGAATTGGTCCGTTCGTCAGCCACAATGCGGACTGCAGGCGCTGCCGCCGCCGTTGGTGCACCCTTTCTTGTCCTCGTGGTAGTGGGCCGCCCCGTTGTCTGAAAGATCGTGGTCAAAGTCGTGACCATGGTGGATGCGATGGCATGTTCGAGAGGGATCACTGATATCTCCTCACCAATGCCCACCACGTCGATCGCCTTTATGATGCTTAGCAGCCGCTGTATGTTGGAGAGCACGTCCGTGACAACGAGCATGCCCGATGGGGGGTATGAAATAATCACACTGTTCTTGGATATCAACGGGGCAAAGAGCTTTTTCAGTTCATCTGGATTGGCGTAATCCAGCCGAATCAGTTGGGTGATCACCTTGTCCTCGGGACTCGTCGCTTCTTCCCTTAAACGTGTCTCAATACTTTTGCCTCGGGCCGCAACGGACGGTACGATCTTTACAATAGTTCCACTCGGTACCGTGGCAAAGCCGTGGACCTCCAAGACCGACTCAAAGACCTTGTACGCTTCATCCACAGAGATCTTTGTGGGGGACACGATGGTTACCTTGCCTTTGACCTTGTCGTCGATGACAAAGTTCTTGCCTGTAACCTCGCTGATAAACTTGATAAAGAGCAAAATGTCCACATTGTCAAAGTCAATGGTGACAAATCGTTTCTCTGGTTCCTCCTTGGTTGGAGGCCTTTTGGGTGGGGAGACGGTTTTTGGTTTGGCCCTCTCCGCGGCTGGACGTTTTGCAGGCGGGGAAACCTCTTTGACCTGGGCTTTCTCCTCAGCCGGAACTCTTTGAGGGGGGGTGATCGGTCTTGCCTTCGCCTTGTCGGGTGTTTCCGGCTTCTTCTTGATTGGAGGCCTTGGCGGTTGGGGAACCACTCCTTTTTCTTCAGGGGGAGGCGTCGCTTGGGCAGGAGGTTTTCCTACCACCTCTTCTTCGGAGACGCGCACGGCGGTCACGTCTTTCGCCTGTGTGAACACAAGAAGACCGGTGAACACCAGGCACAGGGTCATCAGGACAGGGCTAAGACTCCTGGGCGCCCTCGATGATTCTTTCATATTCCGCATGTCCACGCAAGTTCCGCAAATCGTCGTCCGTTCTAGCCCACTGTCGCACCGCTTCATTCACAGAGGTCGCCTTCTTGAGGTACGCTAGGCTCCGCCCCACATCCTTCTGCAAGGCATGAAGGCATGCCAAATTGTAATAAGGGTCGACGTAGCCCGGTTCTATCCGGATTGCCTTTTCAAACACCCTGCGAGCCA
Source organism: Deltaproteobacteria bacterium (assembly GCA_050116135.1). Taxonomy (GTDB): domain Bacteria; phylum Desulfobacterota; class Desulfobacteria; order Desulfobacterales. The sequence goes on from JASFPF010000051.1 coordinate 2,234, forward strand.
TGTCATAGTTCTTTTCGCTGATGTAAATCGCTCCCAGATTGTTTAAAGCAGAAACAAGTTGGGGCGAACGTTCCAGAGCCCTTTCATAGAATCTCTTGGCATCTTGGACTCGACCCTCTTTCTGGAGGGCCAGGGCCCGGCTGTACAGTGTCGTTCCTTGATCAGGCGTTGGTTGCCTGACCGGCGGCTCCAGTGGTTTTTGTGTCTGTCCTTGCCCCTGCTCCTTGACAGACGCCGGCCTCTTAGTCGGTTCCTCTGGAACCCGGAAGGCCTGGGAGTTCATGGCGCCTTGATGATTTAGATGCGATTTACTGATGTTGCCAGCATTAGGGCGCTCAGGGGATTCCACGACGGCCCGATGCACACCAGCCCTTTCCCCTTGGTGCAAGGGCACCTCATCAAGAGAGTGTAACCATGAATAAGCTGACAAGGCAATGGAAATAACAATCAGGCATGTGGACACGAGCCAACCTCGTTTCAATTTAGAAGGACGCCATCGATAGCTCGACCACACATCGCTATACTTCGTGACAAGCGAATCTTTCTCCCTCTGGGCCTTTTTCAAGGCGTCATGGATATAACTCATAAAAAAATTTTACCCTTGTTCACTTTGACTGTTGTGATTCGGGCCTCCTAGCCTATTGTTATCCAGACATACCTATGGCAGCCAACATACTGTATGTCAAGAGAAAATTGACACTAGATATAGGGGCTATGCCTGTGGGGTCTTTCAGGCCCTTTTGGCTGAACCCTAGGTCCTCGGCTGGTGTCTGGTAAGAGCAAACAACCGGCATAGACAGCGCCTGGTTGATTAGAACGAATTTCGACTGCAGAGTATGAAATCCGTTTTGCCTAACTGGTCATTTGATATAACAAGGCCTTGGTCGGGATATCCACCATCCCGTTGGCCTCCAGTCCAAAATTCAGCTGGAATCTCATGACTTCATCAAAGGTCGTGCTGTCGAAAACGCCCCTGGGTTCTATGGCATACCCGAGCTCTTGTAGCATCTGTTGGACCTTTAAGACCCTCAGGCCACTCATCCCCTCGGCCAACGCCTCATGCTCATATTCGTGTGGATACACCCAAGACATTTCCCCGTCCCAATGGCCCAGGATATAGTCTTCGGTCACCGGCCGTTGCTTTCCTTGGGCATCCAGCGCAACGGCGCCACCGGTGGTGACTTCCCGAATCAAAAGATGGCGAGCGCCATCTGCGTTGTCTGATGTGACGCGCAACCGAAAAGGCTTGCGAAACCCGCGATAGAGCTCAGGGTCACCCTCAAACGAAAAAAGGCCTGGATAAATGTCGCCTGATGCAGAATCCTGTTCGGCCTCCTCCACATTGAAAAGCCTAAAGAGCCCTCCCAGGCTGGCCCGGTCATCAAGGGTTAATGGGGCCGTTTTTTCGTAGGCCTTTATGGGTTTTCGTACAAACGACACCCTGGGGACGAAAGCAGTGTCTTCGACCTCCAAGGGACTCCGCACAAAGGCTTTGCTTTGGACCACCGCCACTTTTTCCACGGCTGAAAACAGGTCTGAGGCCTGTTTCTTCAAATTCCACCCCGTCAAACTGGCAACAAGAAACGCCACCAACATGACTCCTCCGGCCGGGACCACCTTGCTTTGGAACCATGCCGGTGCGGTGAAGTGCCGCCTGATATCACCCTGGATGTCATCTACGGCCCTAAGAATAGTGTTTCTGCTTATTGCAAATTCGTCTTTGCAGTAAGCAATAAGAAGAGCCCGATCACAAACAGCATTGATCCGCCGGGGGATTCCATGAGAGTAACCATAGACAGCCCTCAAGGCGCCCCTCGTAAATCTCACGTTTCCACGGCTCCCAGCCACGATCAACCGATGTTCCACGTAATTCTGCACGTCCTGACGATCCAAGGGTTGAAGCTGGTACCAGACCGTGATACGCTCATTCACCTGTTTCAGGGCGGGGGCCCTCAAGAGATTTCTTAATTGTGGTTGCCCTACAAGGGCAATCTGGATCAGCTTTTCCCTTTCGGTCTCCAGGTTGGACAGCATCCTTATCTGTTCCAAGACAAGTGGCGACAGATTCTGGGCTTCATCAACGATCAGCACGGCGTTGCCTCCCCGTCTGAAATTCTCCAAGAGGAAGCGGTTCAGGCGGTCGATCTGGTCCCTTTTTGTGCCCCCTATCGTGAGGCCAAATTCTTGGTTGATCGTTTCTAACAGCTCTGTGTCCGAAATAGAGGTATTAAATATCAAGGCCGTCTTTGTTGAGGCATCCAAATGACTGAGAAGCGCTCGACACAGGGTAGTCTTGCCTGTACCGATGCCTCCGGCTATAGCAATAAAGCCCTTCCTATCGTTAATCCCGTAAAGGAGGTGGTCAAGGGCCTCTTGATGATGGCGACTCAGAAACAGATATCTTTGATCTGGCGTCAGATTGAAGGGGTTTTCCTTGAGACCGAAATAAGCGCCGTACATTAGATCCAACACCCCCTATTTAAACCGATAGGTCAGCGTCTTGTTTTGTCCCCGTCTGCCAATCTGCAGGGACACAGAAGATCCTTCTTTTAACTCTTCGTACAAGTCCATGATATCATCCGGGCTTGTGATGGGCTCTCCATCCACCCCTTGAATAATGTCACCATTCCGAAGACCCATTTTTGAAAAAAAGCTGTTCGGCCTGACTTGGCTTAGCATAAGCCCGTCAGCTTCACCGTCCTTGTAGTGAGGTCGCACGCGGACCTGGGAGATAAGTTCATTCATATTCTCCAGGGACTTGCTCACCATGGAGCGATCAAGGGTGATCGTGGTACCTGGTTGTGGCGGGGTACTACGCCTGGGTGACCTTGATGCGCCAGGCCCTTTTCGTGAAGATGTGGCTTGTTCATCCATGGTGAGTATCTGATTCTTATTTCCAACCCGAAGGATCACCTTGCCCCTTAGAATCTTGATGACCGTGGCATCTTGTATGGTGTCTCCTTCTTTGTATAGGGATTGGGTTCTCTTAGTGGTTTCCTGGATGACGGCTACGGCATTCTGGCGATCACCGCTCACCGTCCCAAGTAGGGCTATCTTCAAGGCCGTGGGTTCAAGATCCTCTGTTTTCAATTCGCTTGCCCCATTATCAAGGTCCTGAACAGCCCCAAACAGATCTCTGTTTGCCGCCGCAAGATAATGGTCAAAGGCGCGCCTCTTTTCCAGGGTGGCTGTTTCCTGCAAATGTTCGGTCGTCATCTGCTCTGTTTTCACCCCCGTAAGCCTAGAGCCTGCGAGGGAATAAAAGATATCCACACCGCAGTAGATCACGACTGTCAAGACCAAAAGGTTAAGGAGCGTATAATACCTGGGATTTAGCAGCACAAACAAGCCCTCCCATGGAAGACGGCAACTGATGACCTCAAAAGTTACCCCTCAGCATATGATCCCATCAGATAAAATCGATCCGTGGTTGAGCAACGGTTCCGCGAATGTGAATTTTGAAATCTCCTTGCTGCAATCGCTTTCCCAAGAACGTTCCTGTGCCGAAAAGGCCTCCTTCCCCTGACAAAAAGGCGGACGAGGCCTTGAGGGCTACCCTTAAATCTAACGTGCTTCTCGAAAAATGTGGGTTCAGATGGACGGTCCCTGACGCCTCTCCTTCCAGCTCTTTTCCCTCAAAGTCAAAACGAGCCAGTGAAAGATCTTGCTTCTCAAGGACCATCCGAGCGTCTATGCGGCGGAAACTGACAGATTCTACCCCCAAGAAGGGCTGGGCAAACCGGACACTTCCATTGAGAATGGAGAAATCTCCCTGACCAGAACCCTGGGGAAAACCTCCTGGACTGCCGTCATAGGTGACGGAACCACTCATGGTGCCTGTCAACTCCCTTTTCAACCAATCTGTCAAGTATGGATAATGGCCGAGTCGGACGTCGGTCATTTCAACATCTGACTGAAAAGGCCCCTGAAAACTGAATGTCTTGAATGCGATCGCACCCTCAACCTTTCCTCCGTATGCCGCGCAAGCAAACCGAAACGCTGGTCCTCTGAGGTTCAGAATGCGCATACTAGGCATTAGCACGAAACTGTCCGCTTTGAAAAGGAGAATTCCAGGTCTCTCTTTAAGACCCAAAGCAGCATCTTCGAGTTTTAGGCCAAAAGGGAAGGCAGGGCGAACGTTATGAAGCGTTAAGGCCAGAGGTGGGTTAAATTTGCCCGCTGATCCTTCCAAATAGTCGCGAACCGCACCAGATGGAAAACAGACATACAAAAACAGGATGCATACCACGGTAGCAAAAAGGACGTATCCAAGACGTGTTTTGTACCTTGGCATTTTTCTAACCCTTGTCAACCACTGAGCGGACTGGATAGATGTCATTGTCATGCCGATTGAACAGTCAAGGCCTGCATTGTAGCATCCACATACCCAGACTTTTCTTTATGCTTTTTGATAGAGATTCTCTTGATTTTTACGACGTTCTTGGGATCTTCAATCCGATAAAGGTAATCCAAGAGTTGGCGCATGGTAATCCCCTCAAACTGCATTTCAACGGACGAGACCTTGTACTGGCCCTTGTCCTGGGACGTGGAGGGCTTGATATACTTGATCCGATCTTTGAGACCAGCTTGACCGGCCACCCCCTCAAGAAATGCGAAGAGGGTAAATCCTTTCTCCCTGCCAGCAAGGGCGTCCTGCATGCCCCCGGGTTTTCTTTGCAAGCCCTCATACTCCACGCTCAGGTTCATTACCTCTTGAAGGCGCTGCTTGTCCACCTCAATGCTTCGACGCAATTTGGTTCTACCCGAAAAAAAAGGAAAAACGAAAAACCGCAGCAACACAAAGAGGCCGACGAGGCAAGCCCCGGCAGAGACGATGATTTTCTCTCGTCGAGCAAGTTTGATATTGATTCGTTTCATTGCCGCTCCATGATGAGCTCAAACCGGACCCTGTTTCCCGATCGGTCAAGTTGCGCAGA
>JASFPF010000052.1:0-7146 GCA_050116135.1 Deltaproteobacteria bacterium
GTAAGGGATCTCGGCACTAACATGGCGGAATTATCCAGGCGACTGAAGCTTTCCATATCAGGGGTAAGTTTATCTGTAAAGCGAGGAGAACGAATAGTACAAGATAGAGGCTACAGACTAATTGATCTTTAGACCGAAACTGTAAAACTAAAGGGCGTCCCCAAAATATGGAAAAGTCTATCATCAAACCCAAAGCGCTTCGTTCCGGCGACACCATTGGCATCGCAGCGCCGGCCTCCCCCTTTGATCAGAAAGCTTTTGAGGGCGGCATTGCTATGATCAAATCCATGGGCTATCAAGTAAAGATTCCAAAAAGTATCTTTAAAGCCCAAGGATACCTGGCTGGTTCAGACGCTGAACGAGCGGAATTGCTCATGAACCTGTTTACCGACGAATCGGTCAAGGCCATACTCTGTGCCCGAGGAGGATTTGGCTCCATGAAGCTCCTGCCCCGCCTTGACTTTGAGGCCATTCGGGCCAATGCCAAAATCCTGATGGGATTTAGCGACATCACCGCCTTACTCGTTGCCATCTTCCATAGCTGTCGGATGGTGACCTTTCACGGTCCCCTTGTAACAACGCTAAAACAAGACAGCGGGGAGACATGCAGCGCCTTCATAGAAGCCGTTTCCTCAGGCACTCCTCTGGTCCTAACGCCCCGCCAGCCTATGGTTTTAAGTCCAGGGAAGGCCTCGGGTATCCTGATGGGGGGAAACCTCACGAGCCTGTGCCATCTTCTGGCGACTCCCTATGAGCCTGACTTCAACGGACGGCTCCTGTTCTTGGAAGATCGACAAGAAGCCCCTTACCGTATTGACCGCATGCTTTCCCAACTTCACCTGAGCGGTCATCTGGATGGCGTGGGTGGGGTCATTCTCGGAAGCTTTGAGGCGTGTGGCTCCCTGGAAGACGTCTATGCCATTTTCAAAGAGGCCTTTCGTCACACGGGAGTCCCGATTCTGGCTGGATTCGAGCTGGGCCACGGAACCCACAACTTCACTGTACCCATTGGCCTTGAGGCAAAGATGAACACCGAAGACGGCAGCCTGCGCTTTCGGGGACCTGCCGTTCATGAGGGCCACAGATGAAGGCCCTACGGACATTGATGCAGGGTGCGGTGGAGCAAAACATCTTTCCCGGTGGGGTGCTCCTTGTGGCCAGCAAAGACAAGGCAATCTTCTTTGAGGCCTTTGGCCGCGCCAGGCTTTCACCAAAGCGGCTCATGACCACGGAGACGGTCTTTGATCTGGCATCCTTGACCAAGCCCCTGGCGACAACACTCTGCATGATGGTTCTGGTCCAGCAGGGAAGGGTGGCGCTGGATCAGACACTGGGGCATGCCATCTCAGAATTTTCAGACACGGACAAGAGAGGCATTACCGTGGGCCAGCTCCTTGGCCACACTTCAGGCCTGCCAGATTACAGGCCTTATTATGAGACGCTGAGAAAGTGGCCGCCCTCTGAGCGAAAAGGTGAGTTCAGAAAGATGCTCTTGGGCGAAGCCTTAATCCATGAACCAGGCAAGGTCTCTCTATACAGTGACCTGGGATTCATGATCTTGGAGTGGCTGATCGAAGTCGCTTCAGAAAAGCCCTTGGACCGGTTCGTGCAAGAAACGGTGTACGCACCCCTGAGACTCAAGGATCTTTTTTTTGTTCCTTTAGATGGCCTCAAAGATAGGAGTCATCACCTTTACGCAGCCACTGAACACTGCCCCTGGCGAGGCAAGATCTTAGAGGGCGAGGTCCATGATGACAATGCCTACACGTTGGGCGGGGTGGCAGGGCACGCAGGGATATTTGCCCCGGCAAAAGACATTTACGCTCTCTTGCGGGAGCTCTTGAACACTTACCTCGGCGAGTCGAAATCGGGCGTCTTTCACAAGGACTTGGTTCATACGTTCTTTCAGCGTCACTCTGACGTGGGAACCTGGGCCCTCGGATTTGATACCCCCACACGACCTGATTCGAGCAGCGGCCAGTACTTTTCTGACCAAAGCGTCGGTCATCTCGGGTTCACCGGAACCTCTTTCTGGATGGACCTTGAAAAAGGCGTGATCGTGATTCTCTTGACAAATCGGATTCATCCGACGCGAGCAAATGAAAAAATCAGGACTTTTCGGCCAGTTGTGTATGATGCGGTCATGAATGCCATCGCCCGACGCGGTATATAGAAACGCCAGTGAGCGGCGCCTGCCTATGGTTGTTGCTCTCGCAACTGAAGGACTTTGGCTACCACCTCGTCAGGCGTCTTTCCCAGCACGCGGATCATCGCTTCCTTGCCCATGTCGCCCCGATCATAGATCACGTCTGGCATCCCGGCACCCTCTGACAGGACCGTCTCGGTACCCCATTCAAGACTGCTTCCCTCCCGCTTCTTGATATCGTCCGGCTCTTGAGTGCGGTCAAAGGCACCCACTTTCCAGCCCAGGGCCTGGCATTGCCGGACCCTGGTTTCTGAAAAACGGATGTTCATGGCCGAGCGATATCGAGGATCGTGACGCATCGCCGTGAGGATGATGTTGGCTATATGCCTCGATGAGCCGAAGGCGGGGCCACTCACCGACCCAATGGTCTCTCCCAGCCTCACCAGCCTTCCAGGGAAGGCCGCCACATGGGCGCGGGTTTCGGCAAAAGGGAGGGCATAGCCCAAGTTGGACTGCACCTCTGGTATCAGGTGCCCTATGGACGCCTGCTGGAGCCTTACTAGGTTGATCTGCAGGGCGTCTAGGACTCGACACCTTGCCTGGTCCCTGGCAAATGGGGCATAAACATTGGTGGGACCATGTCCCTTGCCCAACGGAAAGGCAAAGCGGATGGCGGAATGGATGAAGTCCTTCGCCCGTCCCACGGCCTCTTTAATTTCAAGGTCCATGGCCAGGAATGTGGCAATGGCCGAAGAATAAGTACACCCCGTGCCGTGGGTGTGGGGCGTATGGATGCGCTCTTTTGAGAATTCAAAAAACCGCTGCCCGTCGTACAAGATGTCCTTTGCAGGGCCTGGCAAGTGGCCCCCTTTAATCAACACGTGCTTGGGTCCCATGGCCTTTATGATCCGCGCAGACTCATGGATGTCCTTTTCTGTGCTGATCGACTTTCCTGAAAGGACTTCTGCCTCTGGGATATTGGGCGTCACCAGCAAGGCGAGAGGTATGAGACGTTTGGCAAGGGTTTCTCTGGCCTCTTCCAGAAGCAAGGTATCTCCCCCCTTGGCCACCATAACCGGATCGACCACGATTTTCTCGATGCCATAGGCCGACAGCCTGTCCGCGACAGCCTCGATGGCTGGGGCATTAAAGAGCATGCCCGTTTTCGCGGCATCCGCCCCCATGTCTGAAAGGACTGCGTCGAGTTGCTGTTCAATGAATGCTGGGGGAATCCCGTGGATAGCCCTAACCTCCTCGCTGTTTTGTGCTGTCAGGGCCGTGAGCACGCTCATGCCAAACCCGCCCAGGAGGGCAATGGTCTTCAAGTCCGCCTGAATGCCCGCACCGCCTCCTGAATCTGAGCCTGCAATGGTGAGGATACGCTTCATGGGTGCTTCAACTATAAAGAAAAGCGTTTGGTCTTTTGGTCCAAAAGTACCGGCAGCCAAAGCATACTGTCAATGAAAATAGAGCACTACCTTGACTTTCCGGCTGGCTTCTCCTACTGTTTTTGTGATCTTTGCGATTTTGGTCCACAAGGAAAGGGACTGAAAACCTTGGACCACACAAAGGCCAGATCCACCGACATGGTCAAGACAAACTGATGATAAGAGTTGCAAGACAACACGCTGGAACGGACAAGAAACAGGCCACCCTGTGGCTGGTTGAAGCCCAGCCTGCCTGGATAACATGATGAAACTCGGGATTATGATAAAGTTTATCGAGACCGTAGGCCGTGGCCTGATCCGCTTCATTGAAGAGTTTGGGCTTGTCATGTTCCTTTTTCTCGCCTCCCTGGTATGGAGTTTGCGCCCCCCCCTCCGGCTCCATGCTATTTTCAAGCAGATGGAGTTTGTGGGTGTCAACTCTTTGCTGGTGGTTCTTTTGACCGGCGTCTTCACGGGGGGTGTGCTTGCCTTCCAAGCTTATCATGGGTTTCGCCTGTTCAGTGCCGAAGGCCTCGTCGGTTCTACGGTAGCCCTTGCCATGACCCGCGAGCTGGGCCCGGTCCTCACGTCGCTGATGGTCACGGGGCGAGCCGGTTCCGCTATGGCTGCAGAATTGGGCACCATGCGGGTGACCGAACAGATCGATGCCCTCTATAGCATGGCGTGCAATCCCATCAAATACCTGGTCGTGCCTCGTATCATTGCCGGTGTTCTTATGCTTCCGGTTTTGACCGTGATTGCAGATTTTGTGGGAATTATCGGCGGCTATCTTGTGGGCGTGGGCCTTTTACAGATTAATTCAGGTATCTATGTGGCGAAGATGATTGAAATTGTGGAACTGGAAGATGTTTTTAATGGCTTGGCCAAGGCAGCCTGCTTCGGGCTAATCTTGTCCCTCGTTGGCTGTTACAAGGGGTTCTATACCAGCGGCGGCGCTGAGGGGGTTGGCAAAGCCACCACGCAGGCCGTGGTTATTGCCTCGGTGTGTATCTTGATCAGTGATTACTTCTTGACAGCAGCCATGTTCTAGAACAGAAAGGGCAAGCTGAACCCAGCAAGGTCCCATGGCACCCATGAGGCATCAACAAGATACGGTCTGACTCTTGAGAATTGAATCACGATAGCGTGCGCAGCCAAAGGGTCTAACGCAAGCAACAAAACAAGTCCTGATTCTGATGATCCAGCTCATTGATATTCACAAATCATTTGACTCACAGACGGTGTTAGATGGCCTGAACCTTGAGGTTGAAACCGGAAAAATTACGGTTATTATCGGCCAAAGCGGCGGAGGCAAAAGCATTCTTCTCAAACATATGATTGGGCTCATAAGACCGGATCAAGGAGAAGTCTTGGTTGAGGGCGTGGACATTGCCCGGTTGAATGATCGAAAACTCAACGATATGAGAAAGAGCTTCGGCATGCTCTTCCAAGGGGCGGCCCTGTTTGATTCCATGACGGTGGGAGAAAATGTAGCCTTCCCTCTCCAGGAGCATACCCGCTTGAAGCAAAAAGAAATCGACAAAATCGTCCATCAAAAACTTCTTCAAGTGGGCCTCAGGGACGTGGCCCATAAGATGCCATCAGAGCTGAGCGGTGGGATGAGAAAGCGCGTGGGACTTGCCCGCGCCATCGCCCTTGATCCAAAGATTATCCTCTTTGATGAGCCTACGACAGGCCTTGATCCCGTCACAGCCGATGCCATTGATCGTCTCGTGGTGGACACCCAGAAACACACAAACGCAACATGTGTGGTGATCAGCCATGACATCGGGTCTACGTTTAAGATCGCCCACACCGTGGCCATGCTCTACCATGGAAAGATTGTTGAAATCGGCCCCCCTGATGCGGTCAAGTCATCTCAAAATCCGGCTGTGCAGCAGTTTATCCAGGGAACCGCCGAGGGGCCCGTGTTGGATTATCATCTCTTGGACATATAGTTTAGACGCGAAGAGGTTATGAAAAAGCTTAGTATTGAAGCAAAGGTCGGAGTTTTTGTGATCATGGGCATCATGATACTCGCCTACATGTCCATGAGGATCGGCAGATTTAAATATGGACCTGATCGGGGCTACGAAGTCTATGGCTATTTTGATTCTGCCGAAGGCCTTGTCAAAGGGGTGCCGGTGGAAATAGCCGGAGTTGAGGTGGGCCGGGTATTGGACATCACCTTGGAGGCCCGCAGGGCAAAAGTCAGACTTCTTCTCAACCCTGATGTGAAAATCGGCGAGGATGTGGAAGCCGCCATTCGCACCAAGGGTGTGCTGGGAGACAAGTACGTGGAACTCATTCAGGGAACTCCGGAAGCCCCACCCATCAAGCCAGGTGGCACTATCCAACGGACTGCCTCCCCTGCCAATATCGACACCCTCTTGAAGGAACTGGGCGCTATCGGAAAAGATATCAGGGAATTCACCGGATCTATCTCAGGTGTTCTGGGAGGAGAAAAAGGACAAGCATCTTTGAAAATTATCGTAGACAACCTTCGTGAGCTGGCTCAGACGCTGAACCAAACCGTACAAAGGAACAATGAAAATATCAACCGCATCTTGGATAACTTCACGGTCTTTTCTACCGACCTCAGGGAAATGAGCAGCACGAATAAGGCGAGCTTGAGGGAGGTGGTGGCCAACTTCAGGGAGGCCTCCGATCAGCTTGAAAAAACCATCGTCGCCTTTAAGCAAATCACGGACAAGATCAACCGGGGGGAAGGAACCATAGGCAGGCTCATCCAGGACGAAGAAACGGTCGACACCATGAATCAAGCCCTGATTTCCCTTCGGGAAATCGCCGAAAAGATCAACCGCGGGGAGGGAACCATCGGAAAGCTGGTCCAGGACGAGGAAACCATTGATAGCATCAATGCGACTCTCGCCAGCGTCAACAAGTTCCTTCAAAAAGAAGAAACGTTTCGAACCTACGTAGACTATCGGGGCGAATATCTCTTCGACAGTGAAGACATGAAGTCGTACCTGTCCCTTCGCATTCAACCCAAAGAGGACAAGTATTATCTACTTCAGGTGGTGGATGACCCAGCTGGAGACAAAGAGGAAAAGGTGATCACCACCACAGTAGACGGGGTTTCTACTACGCAAACTGTTGAAAAAATAGACAAAGATGATTTTAAATTCTCCGCCCAGATTGCCAAGCGTTATTACGACTTGGGGCTTCGGGCGGGAATTTTTGAGTCCGAGGGTGGGGTGGCTGCCGATTATTATCTCTTTGACGACCGCCTTATCCTGTCCATGGAGGCCTTTGATTTCGATGCAGAGGAGGACCCCCACTTAAAGTTCAAGGCAGATTTCACCCCCTTTCAACATCTATATGTAACGGCAGGCTTTGACGATTTTGTAAGCGATGAAGACAACGAGTCCTTCTTCTTCGGGGCGGGACTTCATTTTTCGGACGAGGATCTTAAAACACTCCTTTACGGAGCACCCATTCCCCGCTAGTCAAGATGGACGTCTGTCGTTAATGGCACCCCTTGGGGCGGCACACCTGAGTTTGCCTCAATCGGGATTATCTGCGGCTCGTCTCAAAGGCACACCTATTCAA
>JASFPF010000053.1:0-7108 GCA_050116135.1 Deltaproteobacteria bacterium
GCTGCGGGGTTAGCGAGCGTATATAAAATCAGTATTATTCCTTACGGTCGAAGATCCCCTGCAGCTTGCTGCAGGGTCTTCAAAGTCTGGCAAAAGTCATACGAACTATGTTTAGAGATATAGTCGAAATCGAAACAATGTTGAAAGCGCTGATAAAGTCTTTAGAAAACAAACCCTTGAATCCTTGACCCCTTGAATCCTTGGACCCTCTTCTCCAACTAAATTGGAGAAGAAGCAATTTTTTTTGCTCTCATTCGCTTGTTTTTCTAGACAAACGCCAAAGGTGGCGTGAATCAACTTCTAAATGTCTGCAAAAGCCGATACGCCTGAAAGGTCATCACAAGGCCTCACCGTTATAACCACCCACATCAATGCAGATTTTGACGCCTTTGCCTGCATGCTCGCAGCCAAAAGGCTTTACCCGGACGCCCTTGTCGTCTTTCCCGGCTCCCAGGAAAGGAACCTCAGGGACTTCTTCGTAAAATCCATGGTCTACATGTACAATATCGTCAAAATCAAAGATATTGACCTCAAGGCGGTGGTTCGGCTGGTTTTGGTGGACACCCGCCAGGCCAGCCGGATCGGCAAATTCGCCGACATCGTCCACCGTCCTGGCCTGGAAATCCACATTTATGACCATCACCCCCCCATGCCCGACGACCTGTCCGGCACCGTAGAAGTCACAGAAATGACAGGGGCGGCGGTCACCATCATGACCAAGATCCTGCGCGAAAAGGAAATCCTCATCACACCGGAGGAGGCAACCATCATGGCCCTGGGCCTCTACGAAGATACAGGGTCTTTCACCTTCTCATCCACGACCCAGGATGATTACCTTGCGGCTGCCCACTTACTTTCTCAGGGGGCCAACCTAAACGTTGTTTCCAACATGATCACCCGGGAAATGAGCCCTGAGCAGGTCAATCTGCTGAACGAAATGATTCAAAGTGCCAGGCATTACACCGTGAGCGGTGTGGATGTGGTCATCACGAGGGTGTCTTCAGAAACCTATGTGGCCGATTTTGCCTTACTGGTGCATAAACTGAGGGATATGGAGAATCTGGATGTCATCTTTGCCCTGGCCGCCATGGAGCGTCGGGTTTATATGGTTGCTCGTAGCCGTGTGCCCGAGGTGGACGTGGGAGAAATCGCCATGGCTTTTGGGGGCGGGGGCCATCCTTCAGCGGCCTCGGCCACCATCAGAGGACAAACCGCCATCCAGATCGAAGAAACGCTTTTTGGCCTCTTGAACCGATTGATTGACTCACGGGGAACGGCCAGAGACCTCATGTCATCTCCCGTCATCCACGTGGACCCGAATGTCACCTTGAGAAAAGCCAACGAACTCCTGACGCGCTACAATGTCAATGTGCTCGTGGTTTTAGAATCTGATAACCTGCTCGGCGTTATCTCCAGACAGGTGATAGAAAAGGGGCTTCATCATAAGCTCGATCATGTTTGTGTGCGGGAATATATGACGACGGAAATCGATCCTGTGGGGCCTAATGCCACCTTGACAGAGATCCAGGAGAAGATCATAGGCAACAAGCAGCGGTTGCTCCCCGTGACGGACGATGGTCGGGTCATCGGTGTCATCACAAGGACAGATCTGCTCAATACCCTGGTCGCCGATGCCAAGCGCATGCCTGAATTTGTAGCTGACAACAGAGGTCAAGAACCCCAAGTTCGTGAGAAGAGCGTGGCCAAAGTGCTCCAAGAGCGCCTTCCTGAAGAGATTATTAACATCCTAAAAGCCGTTGGAGAAGTGGCTGACTCCCTTGGATACCACGCCTACGCCGTGGGGGGATTTGTTCGGGATATCCTGTTGTACCAGCAAAACCTTGACATTGACGTTGTCATTGAGGGCGACGGCATCGCCTTCGCCAAGGCCTTTGCGACCTCTTGTGGCGGCAGGGTCCGGGCTCACGAAAAGTTCAGAACCGCCGTGGTTGTCCTGCCAAAAGGGCGGAAGATCGATGTGGCCACAGCCCGTCTCGAATACTACAAGTCACCTGGCGCGCTGCCTACCGTCGAAATGGGATCCATAAAACTCGATCAGTATCGAAGAGATTTCACGATCAATACCCTGGCCATAAGACTCAATCCCCGCGGGTTTGGTACCCTCATCGATTTCTTTGGCGGGCAGAAGGACCTCAAGGCAAGAGTCGTCAGAGTGCTCCATAACCTCAGCTTCGTAGAAGATCCAACCCGGGTCTTCCGTGCCATTCGGTTTGAGCAGAGGTTTGGCTTTAAGATAGGAAAACTCACGTCAGGCCTGATAGAAAACGCGGTCCGAATGGATTTTTTCAAGGCGTTGAGCGGTCGCCGTCTATTTTCTGAACTTCGTCAAATCTTGGAGGAAGACAAGCCCGTCATGGCCTTGCGGCGACTAAACGAATACAGACTCTTGAAAATGATTCACCCAGGTATTGTTTACGACGCCACCCTCGAGGACCTCCTCACCTCCGTGGAAAAGGTCCTCACATGGTACCATTTGCTTTTTCTGGAAGTCTCCTGTAGAAAATGGATGGTCTATCTTCTGGCTTTGATAAAGCCGTTCAAGGAACCGGTTGTCGAGGAGCTCTGTGACCAGCTGGAACTCACTGAGCGCCACCGAAAGGTATTCGCCCGCGAGAAGATCAAGGCAGACTTGTGCCTGAAATGGATGGAATCGCAGAAGAGTTTCCAAAACAGTGTTGTCTACAGGGAATTGCACCCGTTTCACACCGAGGTCTTGCTTTACATGATGGCAGGCACCACCCGACAGGGGGTGAGGCGAGCCATCTCCAATTACTTTACTAGGTTGAGACCTACAGCCACGTTTCTCAAAGGAAACGATCTCAAGGACATGGGCCTGGAACCGGGCCCTATCTATCGAAAGATCTTAGACAGCCTCCTTGATGCACGCCTAAACGGCCAGGTTAAGACCCGCGAAGACGAGGTAGGATTTGTCAACAAGCACTGGAAGGTGTAGGCTCGCGCTCCGCATTGACCGTTATGTGTTGCCAGGGCGTGGCCCAACTCCCACTTCGCTCGACCTAAAACCTCCCCTCCACACCCCGCTCAGAGTAGGCCATGTTGCAAGGTTTTGACCTGAACAGGTTTGTCATCCAAATCGCAACGTTGCTTTTTGCAGTGACGATCCATGAAGTCGCCCATGGCTGGGTGGCTTGTCGCTTGGGAGATCCCACGGCCAAACGGGCAGGCAGACTCACCCTAAATCCCATCAAACATCTGGATCCTATGGGATCGATTCTGCTCCCCCTCATGCTCTCCTTGATGAAATCCCCTTTCATCTTCGGTTATGCTAAGCCGGTCCCCGTCAATTTCCATAATCTTCACAACCATCGACGGGATACCATTTTGGTTGCCTCAGCAGGTGTCACTGCCAATCTGGTCTGTGCCGGGCTTTGCGGCATGACGTCTCAGCTCCTATTGGCGTTACGATTTCTTTGGGTCCATCCCTTGTTGGCAGGTATCGTTTCAGATTTTTACTTAATCCTAGGCTACAGCGTCTTCATCAATGCTATCCTGGCCGTCTTCAACCTGATACCGATCCCTCCCCTTGACGGCAGCCACGTACTCTCCATGCTGCTACCTCCCCAACATGCCCGCCGCCTGGCACAAATCGAGCGTTTTGGCATGCTGATTCTCGTTTTTTTACTTTTCACAGGCGTGATAAATAGTATACTTTGGTTTTTTGTGAATCCCTTGCTCCGCGCTTTCCTGGGAAACGAGGGGCTGCTCGTTTTTTTCAAATACCTTATGCAATAGGAGAATCCTGAATGGCCAAGAAACGGATCTTGAGCGGTATGCGCCCCACGGGACCGCTGCATCTCGGAAACCTTCACGGGGCCCTCGCAAACTGGAAAAGCATGCAGGACGACTATGAGTGTTTCTTTTTCATCGCTGACTGGCACGCCTTGACCACGGATTATGACACGACAACACCCATTCAGGGGTATATCCTGGACGTGTTCTTGGACTGGCTCAGCGTGGGACTATCACCAGAGAAAAGCACCCTCTTTGTTCAGTCACACATCAAGGAACATGCTGAACTCTTCTTACTCCTTTCCATGATCACGCCCTTACCCTGGCTGGAGCGGAACCCAACGTACAAAGAGCAGATTGCCCAGTTAAAAAACAGGGATCTGTCCAATTTTGGATTCCTGGGCTACCCTGTGTTGCAGGCGGCCGATATCATCATGTACAAGGCCAACGGCGTGCCCGTTGGCATAGACCAGGCGCCTCATGTGGAACTGACGCGGGAGATTGCACGGCGTTTCAATCATTTCTATGGGGATATCTTCCCTATCCCCGAAACCATCTTGACGGAGACATCCAAGATCCTCGGCCTAGATCGTCGCAAGATGAGCAAGAGTTACAACAACGCCATTTTTCTCTCAAACCCTCCTGACGAGATCCGGGGAAAGGTCAGCGAGATGATTACCGACCCCCAGCGGGCACGACGCAGCGATCCTGGGGATCCAGCTGTGTGTAATGTCTTCAGCTTTCATCAGCTTTACTCCGACCAAGAGACCATTCAGCGCGTTGATCAAGAATGCCGGGAGGCCAAAATCGGCTGTGTAGAATGCAAGCAGATGATGGCCGAAAATCTCATCGAAGCCCTTGAGCCGATCCGTGAGAAACGATCTTACTACGAGGCCCATCCCGATACAGTCAGGGCCATTATTGAAGACGGCAACCAAAGGGCGCAAGCAGTGGCCCGCAAGACCATGGAAGAGGTGCGAGCGGCAGTCAAGATTTAAATGGAACAAACACTAGATCAGATCATGTATCGCGTACATCTGGGGGATGTCTTTGACGGTCCCATGGATCTTCTTGTGCATCTTGTGAAGAAGAGCGAGGTGGACATCTATGACATTCCCATTGCTCTGATCACGGAGCAGTACCTGGAATACCTCAAGTTGATGAAAGCCCTGAACATAGACGTAGCCGGAGAGTTTCTGGTCATGGCTGCAACTTTGGCTCACATCAAGTCCCGGATGCTCCTGCCCACGGACCTGGAACCAGAAGAAGAGGCAGAGGATCCTAGGCTGGAGATTGTGCGACCCTTGGAGGAATACTTGCAGTTAAAATATGCGGCAGAAGATTTGATAAACCGGAATCAACTTGATTGGGATGTCTTTGTCCGTAGCGCCTCTAATGGCTCTTCTGAATCCCCGGATGAAGAATCCGACGATCTCGTCCAGGTGAGTCTCTTTGAACTCATCGACGCCTTTCAGAAAATAGTCAAGCGGGTATCGCCTGAACATTTCTTGAATATCACCGTGGATACCATATCCGTTAAGGGCAGGATTTCTGAAATCGCGGATCTCTTGGAAAGGCGCAATTCTGTGACTTTCGAAGAGATCTTTGAAGAACAGGCGACCAAGAGCCAGATTATTGTCACCTTTTTGGCTATTCTCGAAATGGCAAAAGCTCAGGTCATACGGATTATGCAACACGTCAGCTCGGGCATCATTAGGATTTTCAATGGATAATTTGAAGGCCATTGTTGAAAGCCTGCTCTTTGCGTCAGACACCCCCTTGACCGTCGACAAGATCAAGTCGATTCTGGAAATCGAGGACCGTGAGGCTGCACAGAACGCCCTCACCAGCCTGGCGGAAGAATATGACACCCAGAAGCGCGGTTTCTTTTTGAGCGAGGTGGCCGGGGGGTACCAGCTTCGAACCCGTCCCGAATACCGCCAGTGGGTGAGGCGGATGAAGCAGAGAAGACCTTCCCGTTTGAGCCGTGCAGCCATGGAAACTCTCGCCATTGTTGCCTACAAACAACCGGTGATTCGAAGCGATCTAGAGCATTTAAGAGGCGTTGATTCCGGGGGGACGCTGCGAACCCTCCTCGAGCGTGGACTCATTCGGGTATTGGGACGCAAACCTTTGCCGGGCCGCCCTATGGTTTATGGCACCACCAAGCGCTTTTTAGAAATCTTTGATTTGAAAGGGCTCGATGGGCTCCCCACCCTCAAAGACCTGAAGGAACTCGGAGAAGCATGGCCGAACGACTCCACGTCGTCCTAGCCCGAGCCGGGGTCGCCTCCCGACGTCAAGCAGAAGAATTGATCCGTGAGGGCCAGGTTACCGTCAATGGCAAGGTCGTTCTGAAGCCAGGCACCCAGGTGGTCTGGGGACAAGACGCCATACGGGTAAACAACCGCCTGATCCATCGCTTAGACCGTCAGGTGACCATCGTCTTGAACAAGCCAAAACAGGTGCTCACCACCTCCCATGATCCCCGGGGCCGTCCCACGACAGCCGAACTTGTGAAAAACATCAAGGCCCGCCTCTTTCCGGTGGGACGTCTCGATTATCACACGGAAGGGCTTCTCGTCCTGACAAACGACGGAGAACTCGCCCACCACCTTCAGCATCCACGGTACGGCATTCCCAAGACCTATCGAACCAAGGTCAAGGGCCTGCCTGGGGAAAAGATCTTGAGACATCTGAGATCTGGCGTGATGCTCGACGGCAGACCGACAGCTCCGGCCCAGGTGAAGAAAATAAGCACCACTGGCACAAATAGCTGGCTTGAAATAACGATCAAAGAAGGAAGGAACAGGCAGATCCGGCGTATGTGCGCGGCCGTGGGCCACCCAGTCATGAAATTGAAACGGATTCGCTATGGCCCCATCCGGCTGGGAGCATTGAAACCTGGGACCTACCGACAGCTCACACGAAGTGAGGCAGAAAAGCTCCGAAAATGCTTCACCGAAGATCCCGTATCGTAAATGCTACCTTGGGCCCAACAAACAATAAATCTTGACTTTTGGCCCCTTCAGCCCTTATGTAGTTGGTTGTTGTGTTCGAGACCTTTGAAAAACTCCTTTTCACTTATTTGTATGAACTTTTTGACCCATCTACGGACTTGCTCTCTAAATCCTGAAAACTCGGCCTAACGGCCTCAAACAGTTCAGAATTTGCCCACTGACGTGGGCACGTTCACTTCGTCCGGATGGGTACCCCAAAAAGCTCATAATGGTCGCTCAAATGAGTTATTGAAGACCCTGCAGCAAGCTGCAGGGAATCTTCGACCGTAAGGAACAATACTAGTTTTATATACGCTCGCTAACCCCGCTGCAAGCAG
>JASFPF010000054.1:0-7053 GCA_050116135.1 Deltaproteobacteria bacterium
CAGATCATCCGTTGAAAAGGCCTTGGCGGGCTGTCGGCCTTCATGTCTGCAAAATCTTCTAGCGTATGGGATTCACAGGCCTGTCTAATTTCATCGGGAAGTCTCCAGTGATCACAAAGCAGGGTCCCTAAGAAGGCACTTGAGGGCAGTGAAAAATGCTTTTCTGCTTCGCTAAACAGGCAGCCTTGTTCCTTGGAGAAAGCTTTAAGTGCTATGTAATGGTCAGGAAAGAATTTCAGGTAGACCAGCTTTCCAATGTCGTGAAGCATGGCTGCGGACCATAATTCTTCGAGGGACAGGTGGGGTTCGAATCTTTTGGCCAGGTATTTGGTGCAAAGGGCCGTATAAAAGGAGTGAAACCAGAAATCATTGAGCTCGTCCTTTTTGCCAATGGTCAGGGTATTGATGACAGACAGGCACAGGACAACACGATATATTTCATTGCGTCCCAGGTAGGCAATGGCAAACTGCACATTGGTTACTTGTTTTGGAAGCCCATAATAAGCAGAATTGGCGATTTTGAGGACTTGAGCCAGGACGGCTGGATCACCACTGATAAGCTCGGCGAGCCTCTTCGTGTCCGCCTTGTCGTCTTGGATCAGGTTCTGAATCTTGGTGACCACCGCTGGCAGGGCAGGCAGCGCGAAGTGCTCACGAAGAAACGTTCTCGGGTCAACCTCAATGGGAGCAAGCATCTTTCATCCTATGAATCAACATTACCGTGGCTAAAACCTCTTAAATCAACCTATTCGTTCCTTCGGTCGCCACCTGGGTCACGTAAAAACCGTTCCATAACCTCAGCGAGCTTTTGGACCTGGATGGGCTTTGAAATATAATCATCCATCCCGGCCTCGATGCAGCGTTCTCGGTCTCCCTTCATGGCATGGGCTGTCATGGCAATAATGGGAACTTCATGGTTTTGAACCTTCGACTGGGGATCACGGATCACCCCGGTGGCTTCATAACCGTCCATTTCAGGCATCTGCACATCCATGAGTACAAGGTCATAGGCGTCCGTCTCAAGGGCCTTGACCGCCTCATTACCGTTTCCCACAACATCGGCCCGGTAACCCGCTTTCTCAAGAAGCTTCAGGGCAAATTTCTGATTGACAACATTGTCTTCCACCAGGAGGATGCGCGCCTCGCGTTTTGCCTCGGCCAAGGTGTAGCGAGTGACCAGTCCCGGCTTTTCACCTGCTTCGGTTCCGTCGCGAAGCTTACCGAGAACCGTCACCAGACAATCGAAGAGCTGGGACTGCTTGATGGGCTTTGTCAGATAGGCACTGAAACCGATTGCCTTCATGCGGGCTGCATCGCCTCGCTGTCCCCGAGAGGTGACCATGACTAAGGTCGTGTCTTTGAGCCCTTGATCAGCTTTGATGGCTTGTCCGAGGGCCTCACCGTCCATCTCGGGCATCATGTGGTCAAGGATTGCCAGGTGAAAGGGATCTCCCGATTCCACAGCCTCACGGAGCATAGACAATCCTTCCTGTCCCCTCGAAGCTGTTTCGCACTGGCACTCCCAGGATGTGACATAGGCACGGAAGAGTTCGCGGTTGGCTGCATTGTCGTCGACCAACAGGATCTTCTTGCCCCGGATGTCTGCAGGCAGCACGGTCAGGGTCTCTTTCCCTTCTGTTTGTTTTTGGAAGACCGCTGTGAACCAGAACGTGGAACCCTCCTCCTTGGTTTCAAAGCCAATGTGTCCACCCATCATCTCCGTGAGATGCTTGGAGATAATGAGTCCTAGACCGGTGCCACCATATTTCCGCGTCGCCGAGGTGTCGGCCTGGGAAAAGGGCTTGAACAATCGATTCATACGATCAGAGGGGACGCCGATCCCAGTGTCTGTCACGGCAAACCGAACCGTTGCGTGGGTGTCAGTCTCTTTATCCAAAGAGATACGTATGACGACCTCGCCTTGCTTGGTAAACTTCACGGCATTTCCCACCAGGTTAACCAAGATCTGCCGCAGTCGGCCAGGGTCGCCCCGAAGCAACGAGGGAACCTCGGGCCCAATCATGCATGTAAACTCCAGGCCCTTCTTGTAGGCTGTGGGGGCTAGCATATCAGCCACGCCTTCAATGCTCATTCCAAAGTCAAAGTCAATCGTCTCCAGGGCTAAATGACCCGCCTCGATTTTGGCAAAGTCTAAAATATCATTGATGATGCCCAGCAGCGACTCAGCACTGGTACTCACTGTCTCGGCATACTCCTGCTGTTCGGGACTCAACGCCGTATCAAGGAGCAGTCCCGTCATGCCGATGACGGCATTCATGGGCGTGCGAATCTCGTGGCTCATGTTCGCCAGAAACTCGCTCTTCGCCTGGCTGGCTGCCTCCGCTGCCTCTTTGGCTTTCTCTAAGGCCTGTTCAGCCTCTTTGCGCTCAGTAATGTCTTGTACTGTGCCAGCCATCCACTTGGGCTGGCCTGCTTCATCCAATGTCACTTCCCCATCTTGGTGAACAAACCGGACCGAGCCATCAGGTAGAACGATGCGATGGTCGAGCTTGAAAGGCTTGTTTTCATAAAGCGCTTGATGCAGAGATCGTTTGACAAGTTGTGCGTCTTCAGGATGAACCAGACCCAGGGAAGCTTCCGGTGAAAGGCTAAAGGCCTCACGTCTTAGGCCAAATATCCGATAGACCTCATCGGACCATGTCAGCTCATTTGCCTCTATGTTCCAGTCCCAATTTCCCAGATGGGCAAGATACTGGGCGTGGGAAAGCCTGGCTTCACTTTCTCGGAGCTCCTCAAACGCCCGGCTTGCGCGCAACATGTACCGGACACGGTGCTGCAGGATTAACCAGTTTATGGGCTTGGGGGCAAAGTCTGTGGCCCCCGCTTCATAGGCCCGGTCTATGGATTTCGTATCATCGGCTCCCGTGATCATCAGCACCGGCGTTGCCTCACCCCCCGGCAATTTGCGTAGTGCTTCACACACACCAAAACCGTCCAGCTCTGGCATGAAGACGTCCAGTAATACAATATCTGGTTGCAAACGCTTAAAGGCAGACAGGGCCTGAGCCCCATCTTCGGCTTCCTCCACGGTAAGACCAGCCTGTTCCATTGACTCACGGGCAAGAAGCCTCACGGTCATATCGTCATCTGCTACCAGCACGACGGGTTGTTCTCTCTGCATGCGAAGTATCTTCACAGCGCCTCCTTGCCCAGTTGCTCTGTCAAGGCAGCCTGGACTGTTTCATACTCGGCTTGAATCTCGGAAAGCAATGGTTCAGCATTGTCAGTCTTATTCTCCCGTCCCATGGCCTCCATGTCTTTGCATAGTTGGGATAGACCTACCGCACCAACGTTTGCACTGCTCGACTTAAAACTGTGCGCTGCTTTCTGCAAGGCTGTGGCATCCTGTGCAGAGAGAGCTTCTTGTAGGGTTTGCAAGAACTTGGGTGACTCTTTAAGGTATATGTCAATGACTTTGCTCACCATATCCGGCGCCCCTTCCCTCTGAAGGGCCCGGATGTTATCCAGCGCCTTTAAATCAATAGGGCATTGAGCTGTTTGCTTGGCTTCACCGGCCTCTTGAGAGGCGGCAGTCGCGCCTGGGACCCTGTCACTTGCGACCGCTTCTTCAAGACTCGTACCTACTGCCTTGGGCAGCCACCGTTGCAGTGTGGTGTGGAGCTTGTCCGGTGTAAACGGCTTCGTTAGATAATCATCCATCCCGGCAGTCAGGCACTGCTCGCGGTCGCCCTCCATGGCGTGTGCCGTAAGGGCAATAATGGGGATCCTCTTGCTAGATGCTTCATACTGGACAGTGGATGCTGGATTGGAACGACCCGTTGGGAAAGCCGCTTCTTCCTTTGCGCTTTGAGCTTTGAGCTTTTTTTCTTCCTTCTTTCTGATGATCCTGGTGGCCTCATAGCCATCCATTTCTGGCATCTGGCAATCCATGAAGATCAAATCGTAAGACGTGGCAGAAACCGCCTCTACGGCTTCCACCCCGTTGGCCACCACGTCCACCTGACAGCCAACGCCCTTGAGCATCTCCCGCGCTACTTCCTGGTTCACCAGTGTGTCTTCAGCAAGCAGCACATGAGCGTGAAACCGCCCCGTCGTTTCTGCGAGGCTGTGACGGGTCACCAACTGCGAGGAGGCTGTGTCGTCAGTCCTGCCCATCACTGCAGCGAGGCAGTTGTAAAGCTCCGACTGGCGCACAGGCTTGCTCAAATAGGCCGAGATACCGGCCCCACGGGCCTCTTCGGCATCACCTCGAAGACCCACAGAGGCCAGCATAACGAGTCGAATGTCTGCGATGCCAGGATCTACTTTGATGGCACGGGCCAGCGTCATGCCGTCCATGCCGGGCATCATCATGTCCAGAATGACCACCTCATAGGCCTCACCCCGTGAAGCAGAAGCTCGAAGCACCTCTAAGGCCTGAGGGCCACTGGCAGCATCCCCGTAGTCCATACCCCAGCCCGTCAGTTGTTCACGTAGGATACTGCGGTTGGTATCATTGTCATCAACCACAAGCACTCGCACACGCCGCAGATCATAACGAGGCGCGGGTGCCTGCTGAACCATGGCTCGTTGTTTTTCCAGGCTCACCGTAAACCAGAAGGTCGAGCCCTCACCCAGCGTGCTATCCACACCGATCTGGCCGCCCATCATCTCCACAAGCTGTTTGGCGATGTTGAGACCCAGACCCGTGCCGCCGTATTTGCGGGTCGTTGAACCGTCTGCTTGCACGAAGTCTTCAAAGATTTGTGTCTTCACCTCCGGGCTAATGCCAATGCCGGTGTCTCTTACCTCAAAGCGAAGCAGTGCCCTGTTTTTGGCCTCCTCCAACTTTGAGACACGAACGACGATCTCACCGTCTTTCGTAAACTTGACGGCGTTTCCTATGAGGTTGGTCAGCACTTGACGCAGACGGGTTGGGTCGCCTTTGAGGGAGGTGGGAACATCATGCTCTATGAGACAGGCCAGTTCCAAGCCTTTGCTGTGAGTCGCCTCAGCAAAGCAATCCACGACGTCTTCTACGGCCTGATGGAAATCAAAATCGATCAACTCAAGCTTTAGCTTACCGGCCTCGATCTTGGAAAAATCCAAAATGTCGTTGATGATACTAAGCAGCGACTCACCAGAGGTCTTGACCGTCTCCACAAACCGGCGTTGCTTGTCTTTCAGCTCAGTATTGAGCAACAGATCTGTCATACCCAGCACACCATTCATGGGCGTGCGAATCTCATGGGACATGTTCGCCAAAAACTGACTCTTGGCAAGGCTAGAAGCCTCAGCTGCCTCCTTGGCCTCTTTCAGCTCTGCTATAGTCCGTTCAAGATCTTTGTTGGCTCGGACCAATTTTCGGTTTGCAGCTTCAACATCAGCTTTGGCTTTGCGCATCACTTCCTCGGATCGCTTCCGATCAGTGATATCCTGGTCTGCCCCTCGGTAGCCTTTGAGTTCTCCTTCTTCATCAAACACGGGGAAGCCGTTGGTAACCAAGCAGACTTCTTCGCCGTTCTTGGCGATATTCCAGTTTTCCAAATTTTTGATAGCTTCTTCCTTCTGGACAATTCTCGAAAATATCTCCCTTGTTTTCTCGACTTCATCCTGTTTCATTAGATCGAAAGGAGTCTTCCCTATGATTTCATTGGGAGAATATCCCAGAATGTCTTCAACTTTCTCTGAGCAGTAAGTGTATACGCCGTTTTCATCAACTTCCCAAATCCAATCGCCTATGTTCTCAGCAATATCTTGGAAACGCTGCTCCGACTCTCGCAATACTTCAATCGTTTTCATGAGCTCGGCAGTGCGCAGTTTTACTTCTTCCGACAGTTTTTCCCGGTGTCCTTCGAGTGCTGCATCGCGCCGTTGAATTTGCTCAAGCATTTCATTGAACCCGCCAATCAAAATACCTATCTCGTCATTGGCTGTCTTCTCCATCCGAATGGCGTAGTTTTTTTCACCAGACACCTGTTTCATCATCTCTGCCAAACGCAGGATCGGTTTGGAGACAACCTGCTGAAGGCCTTTAGACAATAGATAGGCCACCATCGAGCAGACCACCATGATGATGGCAACAATGGCAGCGTACCAACTCAGGCGAGAATGCAGTTCCTGCAGATCAGACCTCAGATAAACGGTGCCGATACGGTCGCCTTCAAGGAAGATGTGTCTCGTCAAATCCAGACAGTCGTTCACAAAATCATGGCCTGCCCTGACCAGCAGGGGTGTTTGCACATCCAAGGCCCAGCGCTGGTCATCTGTTTTCTCAAATTCACGCGATCCATCGGAAGCATGCAGGTCCCCGGCAACGTATTTGGCGAATACTTCACCACCCCTGGTGAAAATGTAGCCTCTCATCACATTCGGCTCGGCCTTCAAGGCCGAAAGGGTCTCCTGGGCCGCCTTCTTGTCCTTGAAGGTAAGGGCTGCTGTGCTGTTGGTGCCGATGACCTCTGCCAACGTGGAAAGGTTTTCTACCATTTCGCGGCGAAAGGAGATGATTTCGCTGATGACAAAGGCTGCAGAGGCTAAGAGCAAGGCGATCCCGGTTGTCACCATGATGACTGCTGTCAGCTTTGGTTTGAGATGCATGTTGCGTAAGATGCGCATCAATTGTCCCTCCTGCCGGTTTCGCTTCTGATAATCTTTGCCAACTTCAGGAGCCTTGAACTGACGGTCAGCCCAGCTCGTTCCGCAGCGTCTACGTTGATTTCAAGATGAATTTCATCCTCTACCGTGACCAAGCCAATGACTCCCCCGCGTTGAGCAAAGCCTTCCACGTCGCTTACAGTCAATGCATGACAATCTCTCAGCTCTGCCAAGATCTTAGCCAGGTTCTCTCCCTCAGACCTACTGACGAAGCAAATATGGCATGCCCTTAAGTCGTCTGGCTTCACGCCCCGCTTCATCACTGTTTTTCTTTCACGGACTGCCCGGCCTTTCACAGCCTCCAGAGCGGTACCAAAGGGGTCGTCACCCACAATGCAGATAGCAATGGGCGCTGATTCGTTCGGGAAAGCCACCTTGGGCCACTCCACGAACTTGGCAAAATTATATAAGAAGGCCGCCTTAAGGGCATACTCC
>JASFPF010000055.1:0-6985 GCA_050116135.1 Deltaproteobacteria bacterium
TGGGGGGAACATGGCCCAATTGGACAAGACGTTTCCCACCAATGATTGCTCCACGTGTATGATATCGCCCAAATTGATCGAGGTGGCCAAGCATCCCAATATTGAAATCCTGTCGTATTCCGAAGTAGCGGAGATTTCCGGCGCACCCGGCCATTTCAAAGTAAAGATCAAGAAGAAAGCCAGGTATGTGGATGAGTCGATCTGCACGGGATGTGGGACGTGCGTCGATAACTGTCCCGTTCAATACAGGCCCTGTTTTACAGAAAGCACTGAAGCGACGGTAGAACCAGAAGACGATTGAAAAGAGAGGAATGAAGGATTCAGATGGACAAGGAGATTGACGTTAATCTTGCGAAAATCGACGCCTTGATCGAGAAAAAATACAAAAACAACATAGAATTCCTTGTAATGATCCTGCAAGATATTACAAGGTCCTACAACTACATCCCCCCACAAGTTCTTCCCCATGTGGCCAGAAAGCTCGGTGTGCCCCTGAGCAAGGTTTTTAGTTTGGCTACGTTTTATAAGGCCTTCTCGCTGGAACCAAGAGGCAAGTACGTCGTGAGCGTTTGTACAGGCACGGCCTGTCATGTGAGGGGGGCGAGGAATATCATGAGCGGCCTACACAACGTTTTGAAAATTAAAGAGGGGGAGACAACAGACGATTTGATGTTCACCCTGGAATCTGTGCGTTGCATGGGTTGCTGTGCTTCAGGCCCCGTTATCCGGGTGAACAACGACACCCACGGTGGTTTGGACCCGGATAGAATCATCCCCGTTATTAGCCAATATAGGGAAGGGTCCTCATAACACCAGGTCATCACGTCATAGATGAAGAAGATTAGAAGTCAAACAGAGCTTAGCGCCTACGTTGAGCGAATTAAGGCCCAGCGCGACCCTGAAAGGACCATGATTTCACTGTGTGGCGGTTCGGGATGCGGTGCCTACGGCACTGGCAGGGTGAAAGCGTCTCTTGAGCAAGAACTCTCTGCTCAGGGCCTTGCCGACAAGGTGGAAGTCAAGTTAACGGGATGCCACGGGTTCTGCGAGAAAGGCCCCATCATGGTCATCCATCCTTCAGGCGTCTTTTATCCCCAGATGACTGAGGAACGGGTCCCAGAGATTGTGGACAAGACGATACAAAACGGTGAGGTCGTTCATCGTTTTCTTTTTAAGGATCCGGTTAGCAAAAAGAAGATAACCTACGAGAAGGAAATCCCCTTCTATAAACATCAGCAGCGATTAGTTCTTGGCAACAATGGCATGATTAGCCCCACCAACATAGAGGATTACCTGGCTGTTGGAGGATATGAGGCGTTGGCCAGGGCTCTTTTTGACATGTCTCCAACCGATGTCGTGGACGAAATCAAGGCGTCGGGTTTGAGGGGTCGGGGCGGTGGAGGCTTTCCGACCGGTATCAAATGGGAGACATGCAGGCGTCAGGAGGGCGAAAAATATGTGATCTGCAACGCCGATGAGGGTGACCCCGGCGCCTACATGGACCGGAGCCTTCTTGAAGGCAACCCCCACAGCGTGCTGGAAGGCATGATCATAGGGGCCGTTGCCATGGGTTCACAGGCAGGCTACATCTATGTGCGCAATGAATACCCTCTGGCTGTGGAGAACTTGGAAGTCGCCATCCAGCAGGCGAGAGAAATGGGATTCTTGGGCGAAGATATTCTCGGGTCTGGCTTTGACTTCGATATTCTTATTAGCCGAGGCGGCGGGGCCTTTGTGTGTGGGGAGTCCACCGCACTGATGGCCTCTTTAGAGGGCAAGCCGGGTCGTCCGCGAGCCAAATACATCCATACGGTGGAGAAGGGATTCCGGGATTGCCCCTCTAACCTGAACAATGTGGAAACTTGGTCCAATGTCCCAATGATCATTAACAAAGGGGCAGACTGGTATGCCAGTATTGGCACGGAAAAGAGCAAGGGCACCAAGATCTTTTCTTTGGTGGGCAAGGTGGCCAATACAGGCCTCGTGGAAGTGCCCATGGGGACCACCCTGCGAACGATTATTGATGATATTGGGGGGGGGATTCCAAACAAGAGGACATTTAAAGCCGTGCAAACTGGAGGGCCGTCTGGGGGGTGTATTCCGGAGCGGCTTATTGACTTACCGGTCGATTATGAACGATTGGCCGAGGCCGGCTCCATCATGGGTTCGGGTGGCATGATTGTCATGGATGAGAGAACCTGCATGGTGGATCTTGCCCGATACTTCATGGAATTCCTGCTAGAGGAGTCCTGCGGCCAGTGTGTGCCGTGCCGGGAGGGACTGAAGCGGTTGCTTCAGATTCTGACTGGCATCTGCCAGGGAAATGGCAGGGAGAAGGATCTCTCACTCTTAGAGGAGCTTTCTTTCACCTTAAGAGATTTCTCCCTGTGTGGCCTTGGCAAGACCGCAGCGAACCCGGTTATGTCCACCCTCAGGTATTTCCGGGACGAGTACGAGGCCCATGTGAAGGAAAAGAGGTGCCCAGCAGGCGTCTGCCCAGGCCTTTTTCGTTATGAAATCGATGCAGGCCTCTGCACCGGTTGTCAACTTTGCGCGCTGAAATGTCCCACTGAAGCGATCTCGGGGCAGAAAAAAGAACCCCATATGATTGATCAGGAAAAGTGTATCACGTGTGGAACCTGTTACGAGCGTTGTAAGTTTGACGCAGTAGTCATCAAGTAAAAAGGGGCAAGCTCTGGATGATTACATTTAAACTGAACGGCAAACACGTTCAGGCCGAAGAAGGCCAGACGATTCTGCAAGTTGCCCGGCAATACAATGTCCACATCCCCACCCTCTGTTATCACAGGGCCTTGACGCCTGCCGGCGCCTGCAGGCTGTGCACCGTAGAGGTCTTTGACGGGCGGAGAAGCCGGCTAGTGACGTCCTGCAACTACCCGGTCTGGAGAGACATGGAAGTGCGCACTGACACCGAAAGGGTCATCAATGGCCGACGGATGATCGTTGAGCTGTTGCTGGCCCGGTGTCCAGGTGTGAAGGTCCTGCAGGACCTGGCCAAAGAGTACGGCATAGAAACGCCACGGTTTCAACCGGAAACTGATGATTGTATCCTATGCGGACTCTGCACCCGGATGTGTGAAGAGCGCATGGGGGTAAGCGCCATTAGTCTCACCGGACGCGGCGCTGATTTGCAGGTGGACACCCCGTTCCACCTCCACAGCGACGTTTGTCGAACCTGTGGCGCTTGTGCCTCCGTCTGTCCGACAGGTCACATCAAGCTCGAACATATTGTCGACAGGAAACCCGAACCCATCCCCTCAGAATTCAACCGGGGGATGGGACCTCGAAAGCCCATCAATATCCCCTTTGCTCAAGCCACGCCCAATGTGCCTCAGATTGACCCGAAAACCTGTGTCCATCTAAACACCGGCGCATGCAAGGTGTGTGAGGAAGTCTGTGGCCCAGGGGCTATCGATTTCAGTCAAAAGGACAAGCATATTGAAATTGATGCCGGCGCTGTCATTCTGGCTACAGGCTATGAAGTCTTTGATGCCCGCCTGAAGCCGGAATACGGTTATGGCCGTTATCCGAATGTCATCACAAGCATCGAGTACGAACGGATCCTGTCAGCCGGTGGCCCTTTCAAGGGACACATCCAGCGGCCTTCTGACGCCAAAGAGCCAAGGAAGATGGCATGGATCCAGTGCGTAGGTTCGCGGGACGCCTCCATTGGCTGCGACTACTGCTCCTACGTGTGTTGCATGTATGCAACAAAGCAGGCCATGATCTCAAAGGAACACGAGCGGGAGATTGAGCCAACCATCTTTTTCATAGACATGCGCGCTCCGGGGAAGAGTTTCGAGCGGTACTATGAACGGGCCCGGACCACAGGGGGCGTTCGGTACGTAAGATCTATGATATCAAGGGTGCTGGAGGATCCACAAACCCACGACTTGGATCTGACCTATGTGGACGAGTCTGGCGAGATCCAAACCGAGACCTTTGATATGGTCATCCTGTCGGTGGGACTCCGGCCTGATCCTGCGTTCCTGAAACTGGCAGAAAAGCTCGGAATCGGGCTGAATCAATTTGGATTTTGTGAAAGTCAGCCCCTCGATTCGGTTTCCACCTCTGTTCCCGGCATATTCGCCTGCGGCGTCATTCAGAGCCCCAAGGGGATCCCCAGTTCAGTTCTCCAGGGAAGCAGCGCGGCGGGTGCGGCCACAAGTCTGCTTTCCGAGGCACGGGGAACCCTGGTCAAGGAAAAGGCCTATCCACAGGAGCGTGACATCACCAAGGAAGAACCCCGCATTGGGGTCTTTCTGTGTGACTGCGGCATCAACATAGCGGGCACCATTGATGTCGGCCAGGTGACCGAATATGTGAAGACCCTTCCTCACGTCGTTTTTGCCCAGGAGTATCTCTTCACTTGCTCGACAGATACGCAGGAAGAAATGAAGGCCATGGTTGAAAAGCACCGACTCAATCGAGTGGTCGTCGCCTCGTGTTCTCCGCGAACCCATGAACCTCTCTTCCAGGACACGATCCGTGAGGCTGGACTCAACAAATACCTCTTTGAAATGGCCAATGTACGGGACCAGGATTCCTGGGTCCACACCTTTAATCCGGAGAAGGCGACAGCCAAAGCCAAGGATCTGACGCGAATGGCTGTAGCCCGGGCGGCGGCACTTGCGCCTCTCTACGACATCCCCTTCAACGTCGTTCAAAAAGGCCTGGTCATCGGGGGCGGCCTAGCGGGTCTCACAGCCGCCTTCACCTTGGCCAAGCAGGGTTTTGAGACCTATTTGATAGAGCGCTCAGGCGAACTCGGCGGCAATGCGAGAACCCTATACTATACCGAAGATGGTTCACGGCCCTCAGAATATGTGGAAGCGCTTATCAAAGAGGTCGAGGCCCATCCTCGCATCACCGTATATACCCAGACGGAAGTCAAGGACTACTCTGGGCATTTGGGAGCCTTTAAGAGCACAATTTCGGTGGACGGAAGTCCGAAACAGATAGACTACGGCGCCCTCATCGTGGCCACTGGAGGTACTGAGTATGAACCTACGGAGTACCTTTGCGGCCAAAACGACCATGTCATCACCCAGAAGGAACTGGAAAGACGCATTGTCCTTGAGCCTGAGCGTCTTAAAGCGGTGAGGCGTTTGGTCTTCATCCAGTGCGTCGGGTGCATGGATGAGGAACATCCCTACTGCAGCCGCGTGTGCTGCACCGCGGCGGCGAAGAACAGCCTCAAGCTCAAGGAGTTGAACCCGGACATCAACATCTTTGTCCTGTACCGGGATATGCGAACCTTTGGCTTTAAAGAGCTTTCCTACAAGAAGGCTCGCGAGCAGGGCGTGCGCTTCCTCCGATATTTTCTCAGGCAGAAGCCTGAAGTGGAAAAAGTGAACGGGGCGCTTCAGGTCAGGGTGTTTGATCAAAACTTGAGAGCTGAATGCATGATCGAGCCGGACCTAGTCGTCCTTAGCGCGGCCATCAGGCCCCACCCGGGAAGTAAACAGGTGGCTGACGTCTTCAAGCTGCCCCTGGACCAAGACGGATTCTTTGCCGAGGCTCACCTGAAGTTGAGGCCTGTGGACTTTGCCAACGCCGGGATATTCCTGTGCGGCCTGGCCCATATGCCCAAATTTGCCGACGAGGCCATCGCCCAGGCCAAGGCCGCCGCATCGAGGGCGAGTACGGTCTTGTCTCAGAAACAAATGTTTGTGGAAGGGGCAGTCGCCAAGGTGGACAGCACCAGATGCGCTATGTGCCTGACTTGTGTCAGAACCTGCCCCTACAATGTACCCCGGGTCAATGAAGAGGAAGGGGTTGTGACCATTGATGCGGCTGCCTGCCAGGGGTGCGGAAACTGCGCCACGGCCTGCCCTCGTGGGGCTATCGAGGTGGGACACAGCACAGACGACCAGTTCATTGCAAAGATCTGCGCCTTGTACTAGGTGAACATACCCATGGAACAAGCGATATCGATACAAGCAGAGCAAGAAAGGACCACCAAGGCATTTGATCCTAAGATAGAGGCCTTTGTCTGCACGTACTGCACCTATACAGCTGCCGACATGGCGGGATCTCAGCGCCTGCAATATCCTCCCACGGTGCGCATCGTAAAATACCTGTGTACCGGAAAGGTGGAAGTCCTCCACATCTTGAAGGCCTTTGAAGCAGGTGCTGACGCGGTGTTTGTGGGCGGGTGAGAAATAGGTGACTGTCATTTCCTGGAAGGAAACCTCAGAGCCAAGGAACGGGTTGAGTATGCAAAAACACTTCTGGATGAAATCGGCCTCGGGGGAAGGCGCCTGGAGATGTTTCATATCGGGGCATCGGATGCCCCTTTGTTTGCTGAGGCCGTCGAGATCATGACCAAGAGAGCCCAAGAATTGGGTCCAAATCCCTTTCAGTTGCTCAGGTTGCCCTCAGTGAAAGGGGTTTCGTAATGTCAGTCTCCAGTATCCCTAGTGACCAACAAGCCAAGCCGGGGTGACGTAAATGATCGTAGCCAAAAGAAAGCCCTTCAATGAAATTGAGGAACTCGTTTCCGGTTCAAAGAAGATTTTGATTCTCGGATGTGGCACTTGTGTGGCCGTGTGCTTGGCCGGAGGGGAAAAAGAAGTGGCCGTCCTCGCCTCCCAGTTGAAGATGGCCCTCGCCCTAAAAGATCAGGAAGCAAAGATTGACGAGCTCACCATTGAACGGCAGTGTGACCGGGAGTTCATAGAAGAGATAAACAACAAAGTGAGTGTGGATGACTACGACCTTATCCTCTCCACGGCCTGCGGTGCAGGCGTTCAATTGGTCAGTGATGTATTTGACCACAAAGTGGTATTGCCAGCCTTAAACACGACCTTTATCGGCGTGGCAGAGGGCCCTGGAGTCTGGACTGAACGCTGCAGGTCGTGTAGCGACTGTGTGCTAGCCGAGACCGGGGGCATCTGTCCGGTAACGATCTGCGCAAAGGGGTTGGTCAATGGCCCATGCGGGGGAACGAGGCACGGCAAGT
>JASFPF010000056.1:0-6964 GCA_050116135.1 Deltaproteobacteria bacterium
GTCGACAACTGGAAAGAGGCCCTCCTTTTATCCACTGTGGGGCTGATCACAGCCGCCATCATACTGACCGTTCTCGCCTTCGTCTTTCCAATACCAGGGCCGAGCTAAATCCCTTGAATCTACCCTAACGTTGCAAAAGTCTTTGAAGACCTTTTTCCATATTTTTATGCATCATTAGGGTCTATTTCGACTTTGGCAATGGGAAAAAGTACAGCAGGAAAAGCAGGGTCACGACGGCAGCTATCAGCCCCACGATGCAGAACAAGATTCGCTCCTTCCAGTTTCTAGCCCACCAGGGTCTCTTTTTCTTGTACCTCTCCCCGCCCGAAACCCTTATTTGGGTATCCTCTGTCTCTTCCACTTTTCACCCTGATAGCTTTTTTGCGATTCTTGCAACACGTTCGCCCTAGAAACGAGCCCCAGCGAGCTCGTTGTCGCTGGGCGATCGGCCGCCATCTGCACCCGAAATGGTCGAAGCGCCACAGGGAGAACAACTGCTGATCTCTTCCATCATCATTTGCCCCTAAAATGTGTAAGCCAGTCCGACCACCATGCCGTGATGTAGAAAAGACACGTCAAATCGATATTCACAAACGTCTGCTCCAGGCGCCAGGTGAAAGCAGTCCGTGGTGAGAACTTCGGCTAGCCGGGTTGTCAGGGAGACCCAGTCAAGCTCTTCGTGGGAATTGTCCGCGAGCTTTACATACCCTCTTCTTGAACAGTCCGAACACTGATTGCCATTGGCAGACAAGGGGTTTAGGAGACAAAACAGAATCAGAAGAAGGACCTTTTGCCTTTTCATTTTCATTCCTTCCAACGGCCCGGTTAGGACCTGTCATGGGTTCGTTTTGTCGATAAATACCAAAATCATGACCACTTGAGAAGCCCCATGGCAGCATCTTCCCCGATTCCTGGAGCCATAACCCTTTGCCAATGTCCCTTCCCAAAGGTTTCCCTTGACACATCACACGGTCTCTCTTATGGTGGCGACCTTCTATCAGCCGGGCATCTGCAACCAGCCCCTGACATGAGGCGTCAAGCCCCCTTACAGTCCATCAAAGAAAGG
Source organism: Deltaproteobacteria bacterium (assembly GCA_050116135.1). Classification (GTDB taxonomy): domain Bacteria; phylum Desulfobacterota; class Desulfobacteria; order Desulfobacterales. Next base: position 1,067 of record JASFPF010000056.1, read on the forward strand.
ATCTATGGAAACATTATGGGATTGTTGTCTTCTTCGGTGTCCATCACCCGTTACCGGGTTGAGGGCAAACTCAAGGCGCCTATCCTCGAAGCCGTGGCTGACTGCCTGAAAGAAAACGCCATTCCACAAATAGATGGGGATGTCTCGGACAAAACCGTGGGATGGACATCCTTTGACACGCCCTTTGCCCCCAATTTCGAGGGATCTTCCTTTGTCATAGGGACCTATTTTGTCTTTTCCTTAAGGATAGACAAAAGGATCATCCCTTCGAAAGTCCTGAAGAAGCATTGTGCCATAGAAGCGGCCAAACGGCTTGCGGAGAGTGGGCGTCCCTACCTGTCTCGGGAGGAAAAGAACATGATCCTCGATCATGTTCGAAATGTCCTGACCCTGCGTATTCCTGCCACCCCCTATCTTTACGATCTCATCTGGAGCTATGAAGATGGTTCTTTGTGGTTTTTTTCGACGCAAAAATCTGCCAACGAAGACCTGGAGACCTTATTTCTGAGGTCCTTTCGCCTCTCCCTGATTAGGCTCTTTCCTTACACCAGTGCCGATCTTATGATGGGCCTTTCGGACCAACAGAGGGATCTGTTACCAAAGCTCTCTGCCACCGAGTTTTTGGATTAACCCATGCTGGATGTCTCAGTTTCCTACAACCGGTACAAGTTCTTGGGGTATGAATATCTAACATGGCTGTGGTTTGTTGTCGAAACCGATCAAGACAGAATAACGAATCTGGAACAAGGACCGGTGTCTATGGAAATCGGCAACCGTATGGTTCTGGAAAAAAAGAAGAAAGACGCCAGGGAAACGATCACCATCAAGGGGGATGACGCCGGGCTGGAAGAAGGGATGTTGGCCTTGAGAAAAGGGGCTTTGGTGGCGGAGATCAACATCCTGCTCAAGGCAAACGACCAGCAGTGGCGGTTTACCGTCAAAGCGGAGAGCCTCCATTTTGTGGGTTTCAAGGTACCACCCACAGGACCTGTGAAGTCCGAGGAGGATTTGGAAGGGGCCGTCCTTGAAAAGGCCTACCTTTATGACATGGCCATGCAGTGGATGGATAAACTCTACAAGCAGTTCATCACCCTGAGGGTGTCAGAAGACTGGCCCAATAAGGTCGTCCCCCTGGTGAGGCAATGGATGCATTCCTGAAAAGGGTCAACCAGTGAGGGCGTTTTAAGCCCAGCCGTTGGGCACGGCCAATTTTTCCAGCCTCATATTTTCCCCGAACCCTTTTCTTCTTACACCCCTCTTGTCTTTTGTATCATTAGTCAACAACGTTTCCCTAGTTTCCCTGGAGTCAAACGAGTATATTAAGGTGAATGCCATAAAAAAAGCAAAAACAAAGGCTGCGGAGCTTATTTGATGGCAGGTTAAGATATTGCTGAGCTGTTTCCCGTCGTTTGGAGGGTTGGCTCCTGCAGCCTTTGCAATTTTTTGTGCAAGAACGAGACCACCTAGGGAAGACAGAAGACATCATTAGAATTATAAAGACTTAACGGATATTTTGCCTCAATCGACATTAAGAAACAGTGGGTAATTACTATCATGGGTGTGAAAAGAAATATCACTTGCAGAAATCAGCACGTACAACGACAGCAAAGACCCATGCCTTGATCGGGGGGCAAAGGAATATGCAATATGAAGCACGTACAAGAAAGAGATATGATGCCTAGGCTAGATGTGAGCCAACTAAAGAACGTATTGAAGACCCTGCAGCAAGCTGCAGGGAATCTTCGACCGTAAGGAATAATACTAATTTTATATACGCTCGCATTCCCCGCAGCAAGCTGCGGGGAATGCGCTCGCTTAATCGGTTCAGAAGCAGAATTAGCTAAGACAGTCACCCAAGAGCAATTGAAGCGATCTATGTAAATTACAAGACTTTCGGCCCGTATGCGGTGTAATGCTGGATGAAGTGGTTCAGAGCAAACTCCTGGTCATTCGTCAGATCCTCAAACTCTAAACCGCATCGCCTTGTTCCAAACTTGATGCTTGTTCCGTCGTCCGTATTGAAATCCGAAATGGTTCTACATGGCAACTTATTCAAATAAACACTTCCGTTAGGCAGTACTATATCTAATTCAAGTGGCGAGAACAGTTGATCCTTCTTGGTAACATAAGACAATGCAAGCCCGCTTCGGCTTACATCTATGATCTGTCCCACTTTACCGGGATAACTTCTGCAGTAGGCACAGCTAGCTGTGGTGACTTGGAATCGTTTATGTCGTCGTCGTTCAAAAGATTCCTCTTTGTTAGTCACGAGACTAGCATTCCTTTCTTTCCTTTCGGAGAACGGTTTTTCTGATTTGGTTGTTGTGGGCAGGATCTATGAAACACCTGCAAGAATCATGCGAATAACGGGACTGTGTCATTTCAAGCGGTTAGCTTCTGCAAGTCGATAATTCAAGCTAAAAAGTGGGAAAATAAATGTCACTTTGAGCAATGAGGGTAACACGACAAAACCAGAAAGAAGGGATGCTCAAATGAGCATCGAGGAGAGGCAGGGAGTGCACAATATATGGCAGACCAGCTCCGAGAGGCTCGATCACAGATGCTTGCCATGTTCTTTAATATCAAAATCAGTGGCTTACCCGATAGGTTCTAATGGGTATCATAAACATACTCGGGGGCAAAAATTAGGACTCAGTTGCCTTTACAACAGGAATGTCCTTCCAACGGGTGGTGTAATGGGGGGACATAAAGCCTCTTTTCATCTGCCATGGTTGGTGAATCCCTGCAGAGGCGATTTGGATACTTCCATGGCCGTACTTTTCGTTGATTACATCGAGGCCGTCCATGAGTTTCTGTTTTCGCAGAGAGGAAGTGTTCCAGAAGAGGTCTGCCTGACATTCCCCCTCTGGTATTAACCCTGCCAATACAACGCCTGCTTTTTTGTATCTGTATCCCGACCTAAAAATTCTCTCCACACAACGACAAGCAAAGCGGGCCAACTGAAACGAGTCTGCCGTGGCACTGGGAAAGGTGACGTGAATGGCATTGCAATATTGTAGTTCGGCCTTGAAACGATTCGTGGCAATATAGACCTTTAAAACTTCAGCGAGAGATTTTTGTTTGCGTAATTTCATGGCCGCCTGATGGGTATAGTCTGAAACGGCTTCTCTTAAATCATGTAGTGACGTGACGGGCCTGCCAAATGAACGGGAGCAGATGATTTGCTTCTTGGGCGGGGGGAACTGCTCAAGGGGAATACAAGATGTTTCCCACAATTCTTGTTGGATTCGCAGGCCAACGACTGTGAGGTGTTTTTTTACCCATTTGGCATTGGCATATTTGAATTGCTTTGCGTTGTAAAGTCCGCGGGCATGGAGCTTTTTTGCTGAACGCCTGCCTATTCCCCATATATGTTCTACAGGTATGGCTTCCAGGACATCATCAAGTCGCGAGTCGTTCACCAAGGAACAGACCCCCCTGGAAGATTTTTCCTTTTTGGCAATTCTGGTGGCGATCTTAGCCAGGGTTTTTGTCGCTGCAATCCCTATGGAAACGGGGATACCCGTCCACTTTTCAACGGTTCTTCTAATGTTTCGGCCGTATTGATACAGATTGAGATGTTCAAAACCTGACAAGGAAAGAAAGGCCTCGTCAATGGAATAGATTTCGATATCCGGTGTAAACTGCTCCAGGGTTTCCATCACCCGCTGAGACATGTCCCCGTAGAGGGTATAATTCGAGGAAAAGATCGCAATGTTGTGTTTTCGGACCTGCTTCTGGCATTTAAAATAGGGTGTTCCGAGAACCACTCCCAGAGCTTTGACTTCATCCGATCTGGCAACAACACAGCCATCGTTGTTCGACAGGACGGCCACAGGGCGGTTCATCACAGTGGGGTTAAAGACCCGCTCGCAGGAGGCGTAGAAATTATTACAGTCGACCAGCGCAAATATTTTTTTCATGTTCAGCGCTACAGTTTGTGAATGTTATAGGTAACAACGCCCCAGATTAGAAAGTCTGTCTCTTCATTGATTTCAATCGGGGCAAATTCAGGATTTTCAGGCAAAAGATAGAGTTTATCTTTTTCTTCCTTCATCTTTTTCACTGTCAATTCCCCGTCTAACACTGCAATGACAATGCTGCCGTTCTTGGGCTGCAGGGCGCGATCTACAATCAGGATATCACCAGAAAAGATACCTGCATCCACCATGGAATTGCCCTCCACTTTTACGTAGAAGGTCGCTGCAGGATGCTTGATCAGAGCCTTGTTTAAATCCAAACGTTCTTCAAAATAATTTTCACCCGGAGATGGGAAACCTGCTGAAATTTTTGGATAGACCAAGGGCAGTTCTAGGGCCTCGGCCTCCGACACGCCATAAATGGATGTCACTTTAAGAACGTTCTTTTTTTCATCCATACCTTGGCTTTTCTGTTCTTTGAATCACACATGCCTCTGCAGGATAGGGATGCAACATGTGGAATGCGGTATCCGGGGGTATGTTTCTATCCAACCATTTTTTCTCATCTTCCTTTTTTAAAATAGCGGGCATCCTGGTATGCGGGATGTCTGCAATCGATCTGTTCGCCTCTACGGTGATGATGGCGCAGGAGCGAAGTGGCGTGTCTTTATCGGATACCACACAGGTATCCCAAATTCCGGCCATGGAAAAAATCGATCTGTCCTGTAGCCTGATTTTATGCGCTACACGCTTTATTCCCGGTTGGATAAGGTTCTTGTCCGGCCATTCATAAAAAGACGTTGCAGGAAAAAGACACCTTTGTCCCTTGATCCATGCTTTTTTAAACGTTGCTTTTTCTTGCAAGGAATCAGACCGAGCATTGAAGGATACAAACTTTTTTTCTGCTAGCGGCTTGCGCCACCAGCTTGGTACTAGATCCCACCTCAAAGGCTGTAATATGCGTTTTCCTTTTTCTTCTAAAATGATTGGCGTTGCTGAATGCCTTTCCCCGTGTGCTGGGTAGTAATCATTGTTTTCCTTAAGCTCACCATATTGGCTGCCATCATCAGATGCGTTCAAGGCATATATCTCAATGAGCTGAGCCAATTTTAAATAATCAATGGCAAAACGTCCACACATCCCACCGTGCCTTTTTTCAATAGCTGCAGTCTGAGGTACGTCCAAGATATCACAACGAAAGTCTGAGGGCAAAAACTATAGATATTCGATATGCATGAACGGGTGGGAACACAACTTGCCAAGAGATACGTTCTTGCCAAGAGATACGTTCTCGGAAACGTTACGATCTCAAAAGCCTATCTAATCTAAGCCCCACCTCTCCATATGAGAAATGGGGACTTGGTATTCAGTTTATGGCGTTCTTTTGACTGACCAGGCCGATAATCATCCGCCACGTCTTTCCTGCCAGAGCCCAGCTTTAATAAAGGCGTCTTTGGCAGAACCCTTCTTTGACACCCAAGCAGTTTGAATGGGCGCTTTAATAAAAGCCAAAGGGAAATCTCCCTTTTTCCTAATCTGCTCCGGGGTAGGTTTAAACCATGGCCAGACGGGTTCCCGACCTTCTCGCAGAGCTATTGGGTTACACCATTTGACTTCGTGCCTTGGTAATAACAAAGTCCAAAGGGTGCCCCTGGCCAATTCCTCCATACTCCGGGGATCGCTTTCAAAGGCTTTTAGCTCTTGATAGCCCCAAAACCAGTGATCCCAGCCCAGGTAACGGGCCAAGGCAACGGCCTGCCTTTTTTCTATATAGTCGGCAAGACTCGGATGCCTAATGGTAATGTCGAGGCCTGCCTCTTGTATTACATAGATGGTTATCATGGTATGCCGTCTTTACCCCCCTTAGCTTGCTTGATTGGACCATACCGTGAATCGTAAAAAATAGACACAGCCTAGGAAACCCCGGTCACCTTTTTGGCCTTTCCTACACGGATGCCAACCAAGGATAAGGCACGTA
>JASFPF010000057.1:0-6959 GCA_050116135.1 Deltaproteobacteria bacterium
GAGGAACTCGATTTACATGTCTCTTCTGAAGAACTTGAAGAGACCGTGGACCGCATTCAAAGGGATTATGACGACGACGGCTTCAAGGCCATGTTTATGAAGCAGGCCGTCTCCTTGGAAATATGGAAGGAAAGGCTTAAGAGGCAGCTGCTTATCGAAAAGGTGACGCACAGGGAGCTTCTGAGTAAAATTTCTGTGACACCGGAAGAAATTAGAGACTACTATGAACAGCACCGTAAAGCGTGGGCTCACGGAAAACAGATCCGGGTGCATCATATCCTGCTGCCTGACAAGGACAAAGCAACGCTGGTCCTAGAAAAGCTCAAAAAAGGGGAGGACTTTTCTACTCTGGCCCGTGTCCATTCCATAGCACCCGAGTCCGAACAAGGTGGGGATATGGGGTACGTAGCACGCGGTCAGCTCCCGAAATGTTTTGAGGACCCCCTGTTCCGTTTGGAAAAGGATACGCTGAGCCCTGTCATCAAAACACCTTATGGCTATCACATCTTTAAGGTCATAGAAAAAAAGGACGCAGGTGAACCGAAAATTGAAGACTGGATTGAAAAGATCAAGGCACGCCTCCAGCAGGAGAAGCTAGAGGCAGCCTATGGCCCGTGGTTGGCTAAGCTGCGGTCACGGTATAGTATCACGGTCAACAAGGAAATGATTTAATGGAGAGACTACCGGCTGCGATGAAGGTTCTTGTTAAAGGGCTGCTCCCGGCCTGCTTGCTGTTGGGGGCTGTGGCAGGTCGCGGTGAAGTGGTCGACCGTATTGTGGCTATCGTTAATGAGGATGTCATCACCCTTTCCGAGCTAAGCGAAGCAGCGGAGCCTTATGCCAGAAAAATCGGCGATGCCTTCTACGAACCAGAAGAAGAACGCAGGATGCTGTTTAAGGTACGGGAAGAGATCTTGAACAAGATGATCGACCAGACATTGACCAACCAAGAGAGCAAGAGGCTGGGTATTTCGGTTCTTGAAAGCGAGGTGGAACAGAGACTAGAAAAGATCAAGAGCGATAAATTTCTGACGGAAGAAGACTTACAGCAAGCCCTTGCGGCTGAAGGGTACACCTTGGAAGAATACCGCAAAAAGATGAAGGAGCAAATGCTTCGTATCAAGCTTATCAATGTGGAAGTCAAGTCCAAAATTGCCATCACAGAAGAAGAAATTAGAGGCGACTATGACAAGCACAAAGAAACCTATCAGGAGAAAAACAAATATCACTTGCGGACCATCCTCTTTAGGGTCCCGGATCTGGCAACGGCAGAGGAAAAAGAAGGCACCCTGAAAAGAATGAGGGCCATTGTGGAAGCATTGAAGGCCGGGGCAGCCTTTGACGAACTGGCGAGGCAGTATTCCGACGACATCACGGCCAAAGAAGGCGGGGATCTTGGTCTGTTTTCTCTTGAGGAGCTCTCAAGTCAATTTCGAGAGACGGTCCGCTGGATGAAGGCCGGCGAGGTCAGCCCTGTGTTGGAAACTCCTCAAGGGTATCAGCTTCTTATGCTTCAGGAAATTCAGCATACACCTGGAAAAACATTCCAGGAAGCCAAAATAGAAATTGAAGAAAGGTTGTTTCGCAAGTTGGTGGACGAAAAGTACGCCGAATGGTTGCAGGGGCTTCGCAAACGATCGTACATCAAGGTCATCCAGTGATCTCCTGGCGAGGGGTTCACCGAAAAAGAACCGCTCATCTGGATATCTCCGTTAGATTTTTTCCTTAACTTTTCAAGAAAGGATAGGCCCATGACAGAACGAAGAATAAGTCCCAGATATGAAGTGGTCTTGAAGCTCCGCTACGAGACAGAGGAGGCGTTTGGAGATACTGTGATTCAGAGCCTCAGTTCAGGCGGACTTTATCTTTCCACTCAAACACCTTTTAATGTTGGCTCTCAATTTGCAATAATTATTGACTTACCCCAAAAGGAAGCGTGGATTAAAGGCACGTGCGAGGTCGTATGGGTGAACGAGATTGACACGGAGAATTATCCCAAGGGGATGGGGGTCCGATTCATCCAGATGGCCCCCGAGTATAGAAGCCGCCTCGAGGCCTATTTGGCCGATATGAATGTTGGAGGAAACTGAGTCTCCAATAAATTTTGGGAACATGACACGCTCACAGGACACGACGAGCGGGAAAGAAGGGGCTGACTGTGGCCAACAAAGAAACCAGAATCCTAGTCGTTGATGATGATCAGGAATTTGCAGACAGCCTGGCTGAACATATGTCGGGTTTGGGGCATTCGGTGAAGGTGGCCTACAATGGCCAGGAGGGTCTTGAAAGGTTTCGTACAGGCGCCTTTCATATGGTGCTCACCGACCTCCAGATGCCAGGCATGGACGGCATAACCTTACTTCATGAGATCAAAGGGCTGGACAATCGATGTGTGGTGGTGTTGATCACTGGTTTTGGAACTGTCGAATCAGCAGTCAAGGCCATTAAAGAGGGAGCTTACGATTTTATCACCAAGCCGGTCAAGTTTGATCAAGTCGACGTAGTGGTTAATCGTGCCCTAGAGAAACGCCATTTGGTCAAGCAACTCGACTTTTTCAGGGGACTGACCTTGGCGGTCATTATTTCCGTGCCCCTTTGGCTGGTCCTGGGAATCATTCTGGCATCAAAGATTTTCTGAAGAATTTTCAACCTGCTTGCTCACCGATGCACGACAGAAGTCTCCCGCGAAGCAAGTCGTGCTTTCCGCTTAACGGACAGGGATCTTACAGCAAAGAATGGCCTTAAAAAGGATAACCATTGATTCCGTTAGAGACTATGAGGGTGAAAGCGTTACCCTTTTTGGATGGCTGACCCATAAACGCTCCAGCGGTCGTATACGATTCTTGGTTCTCAGGGATGGTACCGGAACGATACAGGCCACACTGTTTAAGGGTGAAACAAGCGAACGCGCCTTCAGCCTACATTCCCAGTTGACCCAGGAATCTTCACTGGGTGTCACCGGAACCATTCAAAAAGACGACCGGGCGCCGGGAGGTTATGAGATCCTGGTATCAAACCTTGACGTGTATCATATTGCAGAAGCCTATCCGATTGCTCCAAAAGAGCATGGCGTGGGCTTCTTGATGGATCACCGGCACCTGTGGCTTCGGTCCTCTCGACAGCGAGCCATTTTAAGTGTCCGGCACGCAGTGGTTAATGCAGCTCGCAAGTTCTTTGATGATCGGGGATTCACACTCCTGGACGCCCCGATCCTGACCCCTTCATCCTGCGAAGGGACCACCAGTCTTTTTGAAACAGATTACTTTGATGACACCAAGGCTTTCTTGTCCCAGAGTGGCCAGCTCTACATGGAAGCCGGGGCCATGGCCTTTGGCAAGGTGTATTGTTTTGGCCCTACATTTCGGGCAGAAAAATCAAAGACCCGACGGCACCTTACCGAGTTTTGGATGATAGAACCTGAAATTGCCTTTGGTGATCTGGAGACCGTCATGGACCTGGCCGAGGCCTTGATCATGACTATCGTGGAATCGGCGCTCAAAACGTGTCAGACAGAGCTTCAGGTCGTGGGCCGCGATATGGCTAAACTTGAAAAGGTTCGGCCTCCTTTCTATGTCATCAGCTATGATGAGGCCTTGGAAATTTTGAAAGAGGCTGGAGAATCGATCCCATGGGGCGAAGATTTTGGGGGAAGCCATGAAACAATCATCTCTAATCATTTCGACAAACCTGTTCTAATTCACCGGTATCCGGCAGAGGCTAAGGCCTTTTACATGAAAAACGATCCCCATCGCCCGGAGGTCGCTTTGTGTGTAGACATGCTGGCCCCTGAGGGCTATGGCGAAGTCATAGGCGGTGGCCAGCGTGAAGACGACGCTGTGACGCTACAGGAGAAGATCAACAAAGCGGGGCTCCCTGCCAAGGACTTCAAGTGGTATTTGGAGCTCAGGCGTTACGGAAGTGTCCCCCACGCCGGTTTTGGGCTCGGGATTGAGCGAATGGTGGCATGGCTCTGCGGCCTTGACCACGTCAGGGAAACCATCCCTTTTCCGAGACTGCTTGACCGACTGTATCCATAATTGACGACTGCTTCACGAAATACTATAAAGGCCCTCACCCTCAACTCTTGATCACAAGCCACTTTGAGTTCGAGGCGCCGATGATGTCCTAGAAAAGGGTGATGATGCCTGTTGATCGCTCCAGAATTCTCTTAGACACCGCCAAGAGACTCCTCAGGCGAGGGGCCACGGGTCACCTTCAGAAGATCGTCAACAAGACCCACGCCGCAGACCTAGCCGCCGTCTTCCGATTTCTGACACTCCGTGAACAAGAAGCCCTGTTTGACCTCGTAGACACAGTGGAACAAAAGGCTCTGTTCTTCAGTGAGTTGGAGGAAGAAATTCTCTTGAAACTCATTGAAGACATGCCCGCCGGCAAGATTGCAGAAATCCTGGAACAGATGCCCAACGATGACGTGGCCGATCTGCTCGGAAAACTTTCTGACGAACGCGCCAAGGCCCTCCTTGATCTCATGACCAAGGAAGGTTCTGAAGAGGTGGCAGGACTGCTGAGCTACGATGCTGAGACGGCTGGCGGCATCATGCTCCCGGACTTTATTGCCCTAAAGGAAGAAAACACGGCGAAAGAGGCTATCGAGGCTTTGCAGAAGGAGTACGTGGACATTGAGATGCCGTTTTATCTCTACGTCGTCGACGATCATGACAAACTGGCGGGGATCATCTCTCTGCGGCAGCTCGTGGTGGTCCCCCCTGAAACCAAACTTAGGTCGATTATGGCCACCGATGTTGTGAGCGTCCAGACCAACACGGATCAAGAAGAAGTCGCCAAAATAGTGGCCCGTTATAATGTTCTCGCGGTGCCTGTCGTGGACGAGAGCAACACACTCGTTGGCATCGTCACCGTGGATGACGTGATTGATATCATCCGAGAGGAGGCCACAGAGGACATCTTGAAAATGGCAGGCGCAGGTGAGGGTCTGGTGGAAACTCAGTCGCTCTTTAAGAGTGCCCGAATCCGGCTCCCCTGGCTCTTGGCCAGCTGGTTTGGGGGCGTGATAGCCTTTTTTGTGATCGGTCATTTTGAGAGCAGTTTGAACAAGCTGGTCTACCTTGCGGCTTTTATACCGATTATCATGGGAATGGGTGGAAATATCGGGACCCAGTCTTCCACCATCGTTGTGCGGGGTCTCGCTACCGGTCGATTAGACTTAAAGCAAATGTGGCCTGTTGTATCGAAGGAACTAACTGTTGGATTTTTCCTCGGCTTTGTGTACGGCCTGCTCCTCGGATTGGTCGTCCAATTGCGTTATGACTTGTGGCTACTCGGAATAACCGTGGGGCTTGCTGTTTTAAGTTCTATGACAATTGCGGCCTTCGTGGGTTCCCTGGTCCCCATGGTTTTTGCTCGGATTAACATTGATCCGGCTGTTGCCACGGGGCCCTTTGTCACCACCTCCATTGACATCTTGAGTGTGTTTTTTTACTTTCAAATCGCTACCATGTTGCTCCACCTATAGCCCCTATGGCCCCCCTGACCTCCCCTGCCGTTGTGCTCCACATCATCGAGCACGGCGATCATGATAAAATCATCACCTTTTTTGCCTTGAAGCACGGGAAAGTGTCCTTGATAGCCAAGGGAGCCAAAAAAAGCATCAGGCGTTTTGCCGGGATCTTGGAACTTTTTTCCGTCTTGAATCTGGTCTGGACCAGGGGCCGAGGCCGGGGGTTGCCCATCCTGCAGGAAGCCGGGATGGTCAATCCTTTTGAGCGGATCCGAACCAGCATTGCCAAGACAGCCTATGCCAGTTACTGGTGCGAGTTGGTCTATCAGTGGATGGAGCAAGGGCAAAAGCAGCCTTCCGTGTACAACCTCCTTGAGCATGCATTGGATGAACTCAACGCCGGAGACCGGCCTGAGGAGACCCTTCACATCACGTTTCAGCTTCGCTTTATGGTTATCAATGGTTTTAGGCCCAGCTTGGAGCATTGCAGCACCTGCCGCATGCCCCTCAAGAAGTTTGAAGGGGTCTCCATTGCATTCGACGCGAGACAGGGGGGGGTATTGTGCCCAAAATGCCACGCCCAGAAACGGGGCTGTCTCTATCTCTCCAAGGGAACGATCAACCACCTTCGCTGGGTTTTGAACGCACCCTCAGAAAAACTCCATCGACTCAGGTTTTCCAGGCAGGCCAAGCAGGAGAGTCTGGAATTGCTTGAAGCCTTTGTACCGTGCCATCTGGGAAAGGAGACAAAGAGTCTGAAGTTCCTGAAGGCACTGAACATCCCTGCAATCTCCAGAAATCGGGATGGAGATCTTGGACCGTAGGGAACGCTGCCAATTCTAGGCACGCTTGCCAACCCCACAGTCCGGATCCGTCGGAACTGGGGATATCCTCGCGTCTGCGCTTCTGCGCCACGTTGGCCTATTGATCCCTTTACAAATTAAGCGTTTCAGTGTATCCATGGCGCAAAATCGACATGGAGAAAACGACATGATAACCTTCCAGAGACTCATCCAGACACTTGAGAATTTCTGGGCGCGGCATGACTGTATCTTGCAGCAACCCTACGATATCGAGGTCGGGGCTGGCACCTTTCATCCAGACACCCTTTTGAGAGTTCTCGGCCCTGAACCTTGGCGGGTGGCCTACGTGGAGCCTTCTCGCCGACCTACAGACGGCCGTTACGGGGAAAATCCCAACCGGCTTCAACATTACTACCAGTATCAGGTCATCCTCAAGCCCTCGCCCTTCAAGGTCCAGGACATGTACCTTAAAAGCCTGAAGGCCCTTGGGCTCGACCCTCTGGCCCACGACATCCGCTTTGTGGAGGATGATTGGGAATCGCCCACCCTCGGCGCATCGGGCCTTGGGTGGGAAGTGTGGCTTGATGGCATGGAAATCACCCAATTCACCTATTTTCAACAGGCGGCAAGCATTGAGCTCAACCCCATCTCCGTGGAGATCACATACGGCCTGGAAA
>JASFPF010000058.1:0-6957 GCA_050116135.1 Deltaproteobacteria bacterium
TGGGCAAATCCTAAACTGTTTAAGGCCGTCAGGTCGAGGCATTAGGATTTAGTGAGCAAGCCCTCAGATGGGTCAAAAAGTTCATACGCATAAGTGAGAATGAGTTTTTCAAATGTCTCAAAACTTAGGAGGTTGAAATGAAAGAGAGAATCTACAATTTTAATGCAGGGCCGGCAGCGCTGCCCGTAGCGGTGCTGGAGGAGATTCAAGCGGAATTTCTGAACTTCAAGGGCTCAGGGATGTCTGTCACGGAAGTAAGCCATCGGTCCAAGTGGTTTGATGAGGTCATTGGAGACGCTATAGCCCGCATAAGACGTCTCATGAAGCTTCCGGAGAGCTTTCACGTGCTTTTCCTCCAAGGTGGCGCCAGCTTGCAGTTTTGCATGATTCCCATGAACTTATTGCCGGAAGACCAGTCGGCCGATTATGTCAACACGGGCACCTGGGCCACCAAAGCGATCAAGGAGGCAACGATTCAGGGCAAAACGATCAAGGTTGTTGCCTCCTCGGAAGACAAGAACTTTTCCTATATTCCGAAAAATATCTCTTTTAGCAAAGATGCGACCTATGTCCACTTCACCTCAAACAACACCATAAAGGGGACCCAATGGGCCTCTTCTCCTGACACCGGAGGCGTCCCTCTGATCAGTGATATGTCGTCGGACATCATGAGCAAGCCCTTGGATCCTGCCCCTTTTGGCTTGATCTACGCAGGGGCCCAGAAGAACCTCGGACCCGCAGGCGCCACACTGGTCATCATTCGCCAGGATATGCTGGAACGTGTGCCTGAAGACCTTCCTGCCATGCTCAAGTACACGACTTTCGTGGAGAAAAATTCTATGTTCAATACCCCCCCCTGTTTTGCCATTTACACGATTCAGCTGGTGCTAAAATGGCTGGAGGAAACCATAGGCGGGCTTGAAAACATGGCAGAACTAAACCGGCAGAAGGCAGACCTCCTCTACCAGGCCATTGACAAGACAGACTTCTATGCAGGCACTGCCGAAAAGGAAAGTCGCTCTCTCATGAATGTGACCTTCCGCCTTCCTACAGAGGATCTGGAAAAGGCGTTTGTCCAGAAGGCCCTAGAAAATCGCATGGGCGGTCTAAAAGGGCATCGTTCAGTGGGAGGCTGCCGGGCCTCCATCTACAATTCAACCTCACTGGAGGCGGTCAAGGCCCTCGTGAGCTTCATGGAGGAATTTGCCCGCAAACACGGCTGAGATCACGTTTTTATTTGCTTCCAGGATTGAAGACCCTGCAGCAAGCTGCAGGGAATCTTCGACCGTAAGGAACAATACTAATTTTATATACGCTCGCTTAATCGGTTCAGGGGGTCCAGGGGCTGAGGATGTTTGTTCCCCGATTTGCTGATGCTTTTGCCAAATAGACAGATCTCTAAACACACGGCAAAGGGCTTGGGTTGAACCTGAACCAAATGAAAGCATTTAGCATTTTACTGGGAGCCTCGAATCCTCGAACCCTTGAACCCTTACAATCATTCCAACGCTTTTGCAGATCATTTCATATTATTACTTGATTAACCGGCGGTGCATCCTGAGAATGGCTAAGGGGAAAAAGACAAGAGAAAAAACCAATAAGTAAGCAACACCCCACAACAAGTCAGGGCTGATCAAGCCAAGACTAAGAGACCGGGTGATCTTCACAAGATGGGTCAGGGGAAAAATGGTGGCCAACCTTTGCGCCCAAAGCGGCAGGTTCTCAAGGGGGAAGAAGGTGCCGCTAAAAACAAACATAGGCGTGACGAACAAGAAGACCGGCAAGTTGAACATTTCTATGGCCCGCACCATGCCGGTAAAGAACAGACCGATGGACCCAAAAGCGATGCCGCCTAAAAATGCCAAGGGGATGATCAGGAACCCCTCTGGGTATTGGACGAGACCAAACAGACTGATCACACCCTGCATGACCGCGGTAGCCATGACCGATTTGGTTGCCCCCCAAATGATTTCGCCCGCCATGATTTCTTCCAGGTTAAGGGGTGTTGCCATCATGGCGTCAAAGGTCTTCTGATAATACATCCTCACAAAAGAGGCATAGGTGTTCTCAAAAAAGGCGTTTTGCATGATGTTGATGGCGATCAGGGCTGGGGCTATAAACGCCATGTAGGACACGTCAGAGCCATGATAGTGGATTGCTCCCACCAAGACGCTCAATCCAACCCCAAAGGCTAGCAAATAGAAAATTGGCTCAAGGATCGGTGGAAGGAAAACCACCTTCCAGATCTTTTGGTAGACGGTCAGGTTCCGTTGCCAGACCCTGATGAAACGTCTTGAGATAGGTATTGAGGGCTTGAGGCTCATTCTCTTAGCCCCCTGCCTGTTAGTTTTAGAAAAACGTCTTCCAGGGTGGCCATTCGCAAGATGCAGCCTTCTTGACAAAATTCATCGCTTATCTTGTGGAAGAGCTTGTCGCCCTCCTTGCCGTAGATGATGAGGCGATGACCGAGATCCTCGTAGGCTACTGACTTAAAGGCTATGTGTGTGCGCAAGGCATCGCTCGGTGTGGCGACTTCAATGACGTCGTGTCCTACGTGTTGCTTGATAAGGTCTAGGGGTTTTCCTTCCACCAAAATGCGCCCATGATCCACGATGACCAGTCGGTCGCACAAACGAGATGCCTCATCCATATAGTGGGTGGTGAGAAGGATAGAGATCCCGTTGGCGCGGAGTTCTTCCAGGCGATCCCAGACCTGGTGCCTGGACTGGGGATCCAAACCGGTGGTTGGCTCATCCAGGATGAGGAGCTCCGGTTCGTTGATGAGTGCCCGGGCCAAGACCAGACGACGCATCATGCCGCCTGACAGCTCCGTGACCTTAGCCTTCTTGCGGTGGCCTAGGCCCATGAATTCCAACAGTTTTTCTGCCCGTTCACGGGCCTGTCTCTTAGGAACGTCGAAATAGCGGGCAAAGACTTCCAGGTTTTGCTGGACAGACAAATCTGGATCCAGGTTGTTTTCCTGCTGGCAGACACCGATGCGAGCCTTAATGACGCGCCAGCCTTCGGATATGGGGAAACCGAAGACTCTTAGGGTGCCGCCTGTCATGGGCGAGAAACCATATATCATGCGGATGGTGGATGTCTTTCCCGCCCCATTAGGCCCCAAGATGCCAAAACATTCCCCACGCACAACATGAAACGAAATCCCATCAACGGCGACCAAATCACCGAAGGACTTCTTCAAGCCCTCTGCTTCAATGACATTCGTCACGGCAAAAAAACCTTTCTTCGTAACCGCTTGCTCTTTGGACCTGCATACCAAGGTGTACCGAGAGACTTTTGCATAACCCCTTCTCACTCGTTCGTATGAGCCTTTTGATCCTCCGCTTTGATATGCATAATGGTGGGAGCCGTCAACCGATTTGTAGAGGCAAGTAACAGATAGAAGAGGACCGCTTCTATCCACCTATTCATGTCTCTTGGGTGGCGCAACGGCCACAAATATGGTAGAGGAAAAACCTGTGATAACCACCATTGATGACATCAAGGCCTTTGCCATGACATGCTTCTTCAGCGCCCGTGGCAGCCACGACTGGGATCATACCCAGCGCGTCTACAACCTGTGCATGCATATCGGCCAGGTTGAGGGGGCCGATTTAGAGGTGCTGGAAATTGGCGCCTACCTTCATGATGTGGGACGGTCCCATGAAGACGCGTCAGAGGGTGGGGTTTGCCATGCTCAAAAGGGGGCTGAGATCGCCCGTGAGCTGTTGGCAGTGTACCCCATTTCTGATGACCAGAGGGCCAACATCATCCACGGTATTCGATCCCACAGGTTCCGCGGAAACCACCAGCCAGAAACCCTGGAGGCTAGGGTACTCTTTGATGCAGACAAACTCGATGCCATCGGTGCTGTGGGGATCGGCAGGGCCTTTCTCTTCGCGGGCGAGGTCGGAGCCAAGCTTCACAACCCCTGCATCCAGATGGAAGATACACAGCCATATACCAAGGAGGATACGGGATATCGGGAGTACAAGCTAAAACTTTCCAAGATCAAAGACCGCATGCTCACAGCAGAAGGCCGGCGCCTCGCTGAAGAGCGACATGCATTCATGGAGATGTTTTTTGAAAGGTTTACTCAGGAACATGAGGGGTACAAATAGCAGAGGACACCTTTGATACCCACCAGGCGAGAATGTTTTGAGTTGATGCGGCAACATGAGATGCTGCCCCATATTATGCGGCACAGCGAATTGGTCACAAACGTGGCTCTGCTTATTGCCCGCAAATTGAACAGCCGTGGAGAGCACCTCGACCTTGCCCTGGTGGAGGCAGGGGCCTTGCTCCACGACATTACCAAAACGACGTGCATCAAGACCAAGGAAAACCATGCACAGACTGGAGGGGAGCTACTCACCTCTTTGGGCTATTCTGCGGTGGCGGATATCGTAAGACAGCATATCCGTCTGGACCCAGAAACCCATGATCCAAGGGCTGTGAACGAGGTAGAGCTGGTCAACTATGCTGATAAACGGGTTAAACACGAAGAGGTGGTGGACATTGGAGAGCGGTTTCGAGATGTGCTAGAAAGGTATGCAAAGAAGTTGCCCGGCCTTCAGCCACGGCTAGAAGAAGTCTATCTGGAGACCCAACGCCTAGAACGCAAAATATTTTCCAAGATCGACATTACCCCCCAGGAACTTGAGGAGATCCTTCCTCATCCGTAGCTCGCCGCATGGTGGAAGCCAAGGCTTCTTTGGCCAGGTTACCCACGGAGCGGCGAACCAATTGTCGATCTAAATACAGCGAAATCTCTGCCTTATCCTCCACAAGCGCTTCAAGCGGTGGCCGGGCCCCTTCAGCCCCGAGTAAGCCCACCGCCCAAGCCGCGAGGCCTCTTACTGAGGCGTCTGTAGACGCCAAATATGGAAGAAGATGAGGAAGAGCATCTTGCACCAGATCAGCTCTCGACTCGGCAATTCGTCCAACAGCCCACAAAGCGCCTCGTTGTAATGGTTCATACTCCAAAAAGTTGCCGTCTTGCCGGATATACGAGATCAAGACCCGGACGTACTCCTGTGCCAGGCCTCCGTGAGAGGCGATGATTTCACCCATGGCCTCGGGAGCGCCCCAGCCGATGCCGCCGGATTCGTCATTCAGGCTCCACATGAGGCGGCGCATGATAATGCGGGCTGACTCCATGTCCCTGGCGGCAAGATGGACCACGACCGCACCCATGGCGGTAATGGCTCGCCATCTGGTTCGCTCTTCCTTGTGAAGGAGAAAAGAAAAAAGCGGATTGATCACCCGGCGGGCCGGCCATTGGCACAAGTCGTTAAGTCTCTGATCAAAATCGTCTGATTGGAGCACGGCCAAGACCTTCCTCTTCAGTTTTCGGCCGCTGTCTCTTATGGCCCCCTTGGTAAAAGTCTGCCACCCCTGACTGTCCAAATCACGCGGTATCATCTTCGCGACGCAATTACTTTGTCTTCAACTTAAATTCCAGCCAATCAACCATTTCCTCAATGTTTTTTGACATGTACCACCGCCCATTGGCAAAACTACCATAGTCAGCGCCGGCCATGGCAGAGGCAAAACGGGTTGAATTGGCAAAGAAAAGCCACTGTTCCACCCACTTCTTCTCAATGGTCTCATTAAAAATGCTGTCCTTCTGTCCAAGGCCTTTGGCGGCTCCCTTTTCCCAAGCCGTAAGGAGAACCTTGGTAGCGGTCAGCGTCATTTTGTTCGTGGTTTTGATGACATGTTCAAAGCGGGCAAACTGTCCGTCCACCCACCCCTGGCTGTGGCAGGCAAGACAAATCCTCTGCATGGTCTGATCTCTTCTTTCCTGCTCCTTTGCGTCGATGAGATAGGCCTTCACGGGTTCGCCGGTCAACTCCGTTGGCAAGGGCAACCCCGCCCTGTTCTTGATCATGGTGGTATCCGGAGACAAGGGATGGGGGTGGGCGTAGATCAACCCAAATATCCGCCAGGCCAGCCGATCATTCATCTGGTGGGTCCGCTCAGCCAGGACCTCCCCATCGTCAGAAACCACAAGGCTTACATGGCAGGTGGCGCAGGTGGGTGCTGTGAAATCCTTGCCTAATGTCCAGGGCACGTCCTTGTAATGCCAACTCTTGCCCAGGCTGGAATAGATGTTTCCGTGTTTGCTCACCGAATAGACCTTATATGCCGGCACGTCAGGCCCCTTGTGACACTCAGAGCACGTATAAGGCTTTCTGGCCATTCCAATTGAGAATTCATGCCGCGTATGACAAGCCGCACAGGAACCCATACTCCCATCTGGGTTAATCCGCCCAACGCCCTGATTGGGCCAGCCCGAAAGGACGGGAAAGGACATATCACCGTGGGCCGTGTCTCTTGCCACAGTCCCCTGGACCTCAATAACCGTACCGTGGCAGTAAAGACAAGAATCAGCATCCGTCTCAGCATCCGACGCCTTTTGCGTCATCTTCATGTCTCTGAAAGTCTGGATACCGTTCGCCGATTCGGCCAGGGCTCGGTATACCGGATTGTTCTGAAGGTTTCCATAGGCCCGAGACATGATATTCTTATCATATTGGGTCGCCTCCACAGGATGACAGGTCGCACAATCCTCGGGGGTCACCACCACATGGACCTGATGACCGTTGTGGTCAAAGGTGTCTTGGTGCCGCTCAGGGTTCATGGTGTGACACTCTGCACACCCAACGACGACACGCGCCAATCTGTCGGGCACCTTATCAAAGGAAACCCGCCGCTTGGTTAAAACCATACTCCTTGCTGCTGTAGGGGTAACCTTCGCCATGCGGCCCGCCTGCCAGTCCGCCACGATTCCAGGATGCTCCACGGAGTGGCATTCAATGCAAGTCCTGGTCTCTTCGCTAATTCGGCCAGTGGCCCCGAGAGCAAGCTGGGCAAAAAGGAATACCATCAGCACAGCAAACACGTATATCTTCATCGTAACGCATCCTCCTTGCTCAACTCAAGCAGTTG
>JASFPF010000059.1:0-6865 GCA_050116135.1 Deltaproteobacteria bacterium
GTGTCCAGCCAATATTCTTTGCCCCCTATCCTGACCTCTTCCTCGTGAGCAAATGTCTCCCCGGTTTCGGAAACGTGTTTGATGATCGAGCAGATGCTCTCAGGGGATTTGTGTTCCACAACCTCTATGATGTTCTCCCCAATGAGTTCCCCAGCATGACGTCCCGTCAGCGTCGTACAATATTCGTTGACTGACAGAATACTGCAGTTCGTGTCCAAGCTATAGATCATGTCATCTGCCGACTCAACCAAAGACCGGTATCTTTCCTCAGAGCGTCTTAACCTCTTGGCATAATGGGCTAGGTCTTTCGTCGTTTCTTTGACTTCGCGTTCAAGGGTTTGAAGCCAGGTCCTCTCGTTGGCGATCAAAAAGACGAATATGATGATGACGGCGGCCGTGAAAGCCCCCTGTATCATGGATTGTCGCACGTACACGGTGTGTATGGCAGCTTCTACCTCGCTAGTGGGCGCCACCACGGCAACCGACCACACCTGTGTTCTGTTGGCAGCCCCGAGCTCCACCGGGGCATAGGCAATGAGCTTTTTCATCGTGCCGGTCCTGCCACGATGCCACCCTGAAATGTACCAGGAGGTCCCTTCCTGGCCCTTCAACATGTTGGCTTGTTGGATGAGATTAATCTTGCTGAAGGAGATATGGGGATTCTTGAATTTTCTGACTTCAAAGGCGTTTTGACCAACAAAGTCCTTCTCTAAGTGGTAAAGAAAATCGCCCGATTCATCGATGACCCATCCATAGCCCGTCTTGCCTGATCGGATGGGGCCGACGATTGTTTCTGCGAGCCAACCCGCGTCCAGGGAAAAGACCAGCACACCGGAAAATTGCTGTGGGGGCATAGGGTGGACTTCATCAGAGGTCATCTGATAGACAGGGGTGGCCATCTTTATGATGAGACTCGGTTCAGAGTTCTTGACAATCCCCGTGCTCACCTTGGTGATGTAGATGCTGTTCTTGTTGTCCGGCCTCTTGCACCATTGGAAATAATCCTCATCCACATAGGAAGATTGCCGTACAAATATCGCATCATGGTAGTTCATGGAATAGGATTGGGTTCCGGCCCCATTGATGAGCATAATTTCGAAAACGCCGTAATCCCCAACGCTGGAGAGGGAAATCTTCATCCGGTCCGGCCAGGAGACCGACTCTACGTGTTGGATAGAAGGGGACAGGCTCAGGGAGATCAGTTCCTTCTTAATAATCTTGAAATCCTGGGCGAGGATGCCGGCCGCATGCTTGGCCAAAGCCAGCTGTTGGTCATTGAAGTCCTCACTAATCATCCTTTTCATTTCCCGGGATGAAAGCACGCCAAGAACCAGGGCGCTCCCAAGGAGAATAAAGATGACGATGGTCACAACCCGCAGACCCCGCTTTCGGGCAAAGTATTCGAAGTATTTTTTCACGGACCCGCTCCCCCCTTTTAACGGGAGATGTTCACAAAAGAGTCAATCCCCTTCAACAAGTCCTTATAATACCAGTTTACCATGGCGTCATTGTACATGACCATGTCGAGTTGCCTGGTGTGGATGATGATATGCCCCAGCACCTTGAGCCGTTCCTTCAAATAGTCCTCATCGTGCCCCTCCAGGCGGGCCAAAACCGAATCGTCCTTTATTTCGATTCGAAAATCATAGTGTTCCAGGATCTTTCCGACAAATTGGACCCTTCTTACCCGACGATCAACGTCGGCGGCACCGCCTTTAAAGATAAAGCTCACATAGTTTTCGTTGGGATTATCACCGACATACGCCTCTGTTGTCGAAAAGTGAAATCCCAATCGACTGTTCAAATTGCAAAAGTGTTTGGAGATAATGATATAGTTCTTGTCGGCAAATCGTTTTCGAACCGAAGGATCCATGCTCGGATCCATGGTGGCGCCAAACATGATGGACAGAAACCCCTTGGTATCTACTGGTGGCGGGCCTTTCCAGGGTAAGGCGGTCATACCCTCCCACAAGGCGCACATGGGGATGGAGACAATCTCTTCAGGGCGGACCTTCTTGCCGCCAACGCCCTCCTTGACGCCATCTTCCAAGTCGATGATCCACCACTGCATGGGAACCTTACTGACCAATTGCTTGGTGGATTTATCAGCAAAATGACTCTCTTTGCTCAGATCAAACATGGCCGTCAGAGAGACTTCATGGGCAAATCTGGTAATATCGTGTAGTGTTTGACATCCGCTAGGGGTGAAGTCTGGGCTCCGGGGATCTGTAAGGTTCAACGGGGTAATTGCTTTCAAGATGTCTTCGAGTTGTGTCAACGCGGGAGATACCCTAGAGACGTCCCGGGTTTTCTGGGTCTTCAATAGTTCTTGCACAGCCCCTTCGTAGACGTTAGCGTAAACCGCGTCGACGGTCACCTCCGTGCCATTCGTGAGGACCTTGGTGGCGTCCGTCGTATTGAAGATGGCCGGCACATTATACTCTCTGGCTACCGTGGCAAGGTGTCCAAGGACGGTCCCAATGTCCGAGACAACGGCAGCGGCGTCTTGAAGCACCACGGCAAACTCGGGATGGGTGTGTCTCACCACCAGCACGCCACCTTCGGGAAAATCGGCCAGATCCTCTTCACTGTTCGCCACATAGACAGGGCCCGAAGCCACGCCACGGCAAGCAATGGTCCCCTTGTCCAATAGAATCTTGTGCCCCTTTGCCACAGTCGGCCGTTCCTCGTCCGCCAAAGCCCCTGCAGAGCTCAGACGCAATGGCCTGGACTGCAGGAGATACAAGCGACCCTCCTGGTCCACGCTCCACTCCATGTCCTGGGGCTGGCCAAAATGGGCTTCCACCTTTCGGGCATAGGAAGCAAGGGCGGACAACTGCTTATCATTCAGGCATGGTCTTCCCAGGAGCTCTTTGGGCACGGGCACTTCCTGGGTGCCACCCCCCGGCCGGCCCACCAGCATCACTTCCTGGCCCCCTGATTGCTCGCGAATGATCTTGTTTGTGCCGTCTCCAGAGATTCTGTAGTTATCCGTGGGCACCACGCCTCCCACGGCATAGGCGCCGAGCCCCCAAACCGCATTGATCAGAATAGCATCGTCTTGTGGACTGCCTGGATCACGGGAGTACATGATGCCGCTGGCCTTGGCCTGGACCATCGCCAAGACACCAACGGCCATGGCCATTTCTTCGATGTTAAACCCCTTGTCCTTGTAATAGAAGAGGGCTCGAGGGGTGAACTGGCTGGACAGCACGTTCTTGTACTGGATGAGAAGCTCCTCCCCAGGAACATCCAGGGCAGTTCCATACTGGCCTGCAAAGCTGGCCATGACGTCTTCGTGGATGGCACTGCTTCGCACAGACACCCTGAGTTGTTGATCCCCAGCCTCTTGACTGACGGCAGCGTAGGCATCAAGGATTGCCTTCTCAAGATCTTGCGGTATTTGCCCCTTGACGACAAGTTGTTGCATCTCCTTACTTGTCGCTTCGAGTTCATCGTAATTGCGGATGTCGAGTTGACTGATTCTTTGGTTCAAGAGGTCCTGAATCTGATTGTGGTTGACAAAGGTCTGGTAGGCATGGGTCGTCACCACAAAGCCAGCTGGAACTGGAAGGCCTATGGCATTGGCAAGCTCTCCCAGGTGGGCAAGCTTGCCGCCGGCCGACGCAATGGCCCCTTTTCCCAGCTTTGCCAAAGTAAAGACATAATCAGTTTTGGGGATGGATAGCCTCGCAGCAAGGCGATTGCGGATGGCCTCATCATTCTTTTCATAGGGAACGATGAGACTCTCGTACTTTCCATCTGCCAGCACATTGAGGTTATCGATGATCTTCTTGATCCCATGGGCCACCGCCTCATAGGAAGACGCCACATAGGCCCGATCAAAGACAAAGGCACCCGTAGCCTTTTCCTGCATGTCGGCCATGGTCATTAACACAGCGTTGTTGTTCTTGAGCAGTTCCCGAAAGGCCTTATATTTTTTTACAAAAAGTTCTCTGTCATCCTCATCCCTGAGGGCCTTTTCTTGCCTCTTCTTGCTGAAAAAATCAAACATGGCCCTGAACATATTCTCTAAAGACATGGAGTTGAGTTTCTTGTAAGAAAACGAATAGGGTAATGGGAGTCATGGTGGCTTCATCGGCTCACTGAGACAGCCAGTTGTCTTTTTTTTACCATTCCCAACGGACAAAATCAACCCTAATTGAAGCGAAATCACTTGCCAGAAAAGGGTGCCTGCCGAGCTGTCCTTTTTGGGGATACATGGGATTTCTGGCCCTTAAGAATGAGCGTCGCCTCTCCCCTGGAAGGTCTTCCCCTGATTGCCCCTGAGCTGAGCCATCATTGCATTTGATGCTGGATAACAGATGAGTTATAAGAAGTCGGAAATGAGGTCTCGTCCTGAAACCTTAATTGAGCGAAAGTCGAGGATGCCCCAGATACAAGGCGTCAAGGGTGAGGCTGTAGTAAACTACGCCGAACCCTTGACAACGCCGTAGATGGAGTGTGATCGGCTTTCCCGAAGGGTAAATAAACTGAAGATCTAAAAGAAAAATCATAAATCACCCATGGAAGTGATATAAAATCACAAACAAGGCCATGAATTAAGGTTACTTCCCAACATGTTCTGAGTTTTCTTCATTTTGTTTACGCTCAATTAAGGTGAAAGGATATCACAATGAAAGGCTTTGGCGTGGGTCAACAGCAACGCATCGCCTTGGTTTCAACACCCTGGCCCGTTTATAATCGGCCTTCTATTCAGCTGGGTGCTCTCAAAGCCTATTTAAAAGCCCGGTTTCCCGAGTTGAAACCTCACGCCTTACATCTCTATCTTAAGGTGGCCGAGAGGTTGGGATATAAGTTCTATCGTGCCATATCGGAAAGGACCTGGCTTTCAGAGTCGGTCTTCGGCGCCCTCCTGTTTCCTGAACGAAAAAGGAAGATTGAAAAGATCTTTTACCGCGAGGCCAGAGGCAAGGCTGATCTTCTTAGCGTTGATTTCGAGATCCTGGTGGCTCAGGTGAAAGAGGTCTCGGACACACTCATAAACAGTGTGGACTGGGGCCGATATGAACTCGCGGGTTTTTCTGTCTGTCTTTGTCAACTCACCTCAGCCCTTTATTTTATCAGGCGCATTAAACAAGCTTTTCCCCACCTGCCTGTGGTTATGGGTGGCTCTGCATTTTCAGGTGATGGCACGGATGCCTTTCTGGAGATGTTCCCGGAGGTGGACTTTGTGGTCCATGGCGAAGGGGAACTGCCGCTGAGCGAACTGATCCGTCACCTGACAGCGTCACACGAAATGAATGACGTCCTTTCTATCCCGGGGGTTGTCGGGAGGAGAGAAAAAAACGCCCAGGCCCCTTTGACCTTTCATCAGCTCCAAGACCTGAGCAGCCTACCGCCTCCAGACTATGATGAATACTTTCATCTCCTCAAGACCGTGGATGCGGAGAAAACCTTTTTCCCAACCCTTCCTATGGAGGTATCCAGGGGATGTTGGTGGAAGGCCCCCAAGGGTTCAACAGGGGGAAGGGGTTGTGCTTTTTGCAACCTGAATCTTCAGTGGGACGGCTACCGATCCAAGGGGGTGTCGCAGGTGGTCTCCGAGGTCGATCACCTAACCAAAAGGTACAAGACCCTTTCTGTGGCCTTTATGGATAATCTACTCCCCCTTCGGGAGTCCAGGGAGATTTTTTCGCACTTGGGTGAGCTCCAAAAAGACCTGCGTCTCTTCGCAGAAATCAGGGCAACCACGCCTTATGAGGTGCTCAAGGTCATGGGCCGTGCAGGAATGAACGAAGTCCAGGTGGGAATCGAGGCCTTAAGTACCAGCCTGCTCAAGAAACTTCGTAAAGGAACAACAGCCATTCAGAACATGGAAGTGATGAAGCACTGCGAAGCATTGGGCATATCCAATATCTCAAATCTTATCCTCCATTTTCCGGGAAGTGACGCGGATGATGTGAATGAGACTCTTCGTGCCCTTGAATTCGCCCTGCCTTTTCGACCCCTGAGGTTCGTCCATTTCTGGCTTGGCCTTGGAAGTCCTGTATGGGAACATCCCCAGGCCTATGGTCTGAAGGCGGTGTTCAACCATCCCAACTACGCAGCCTTATTCCCCTCAGACGTTTGCCGCGCCATGCCTTTTATGATCCAGTCATACAGGGGCGACCTGGGACAACAGAGGAGACTATGGCAACCGGTCAAAAAAAAGGTGAGGGCGTGGAAAACCGCCTACGCTGAACTCCACCGCGGCCCTTCATGTTCCCCCATCCTGACCTTTCGGGATGGACGAGACTTCTTGATCATCCGGCAGAGGCGCTTCAGGGCAGAGCCCTTGACGCACCGCCTGGTGGGTACCTCGAGGGCCATCTACCTCTTTTGTCATAGGCACCGATCCGCCAAGCGCGTCGTCGCCCGCTTCCCCAATGTGAGTGAGGACAAAATCGTGCCTTTCCTAAAGATGATGGTGGACAAGAAATTGATGTTTGAAGAACATGGCCGATATCTCAGCCTGGCCGTGCCGGTGAGGACAGAAAAACAGGGAGGATAACTGATGAGCAAACACATGCAATTGACGGTGCGCGTGCGCCCTTATTACAAGAAAGGTTTTAAGGAGGCGTACCCCAGCGTCGCCCGTCGTCTCGGTTACCTGGATGAGGCATGGGTGGAAGAAGGGCCTTCTCTTTTTGAGATTATACAGAGGCTGGACAAACTCCTTTACCAGTTGGAAGGAGATCCACCTTTCAGAGAGATCCTTCTTCACCACAGAGGTCCACTGCACAAGCTTTACGAGGACATAGAGGATCAGATCGCCGACTGGCATCTCGCTCAGGCCGATCAGCTCTTGTACAAGATAGAGGACATTTTTGAAGAGATAGAAAGGGAGTTAGGCAAAATTTAA
>JASFPF010000060.1:0-6830 GCA_050116135.1 Deltaproteobacteria bacterium
ACAAAAGGCAGGGCCATTTTAGATCAACTTGATATAGCAAGAGACACCATAGGCGCGTCATTGCCCTTGTTTGACAAAGCGATTCAGCTACTAGAACAACAGCCGGGCATGGTCAAAAAATGAATCAAGGTCTGTTGATATTCCTCATCGTGATTGCTGTTGCGTCAATGGTCCGCCCTGTTCTTTCCAATGATACGTCCTATTCGTACGCCTTGGGAACAGCGCAAATCATGACCAGAGATTCCCTGGCTGAGGTGTTCCTGTACTGATGTTTCTCATCAGGAAGAACCAGGGCAAAATCACCCTTTTTGACAGGGTGTGGCGTCCCCTCCTCGGTGACCAGAACGCCCTGCCCCTCGATGACGTAATTCAAGTGTTCAAAGGGGTGCCGATGAAAGGGCGTGTTCCCCCCTGGTGCGATGGTAAAAACCCGAAAGGAGAACACGGGTGAACCGTCCTTTTTTGATATGGGGACCTGCCTCCACACATCCTTGGCCCCCTCCATGGTCATCTTTGTCTGTTCGATCTCGTCAAGCCGCGTTATCTTCATGGGCTACCCTCCAATCCTCTGACGCGCTTCCATATTTTAGAGCCGTCAATCGTCACTCTTAGACGCCTCCTTCATCACCTCTCCAGGGCCTTATCTCATGGACAGGGAGATTCGCTTCCTTTCCAGATCCACTTCCAGCACGGTGACCATGATCTGCTGCCGGACCTTCACCTCCTGATGTGGATCTTTCACAAAATGATTGGCCATTTGGCTGATATGAACCAAGCCGTCCTGGTGAACGCCCACGTCCACGAAGGCGCCGAAGGCAGTGACGTTGGTTACGATTCCTGGGAGCCTCATGCCTGGGCGTAGATCCTCCATCTTGTCCACGCCTTCTGTAAAAGCGAAGTCCTCAAAGCCTTCACGGGGATCGCGGCCTGGTCTGGCCAGCTCGGCAAGGATATCCTCAAGGGTGGGCATGCCCACCTGATCTGTCACATATCTGGCAAGATCTATCTGTTCTCGGCGTGTTTTGTCCTCAAGCAAATCCTGCACGGAACATCCCAGGTCCTTGGCCATGGCTTCTGCCACAGGATAGGATTCAGGATGGACGGCGCTGGCGTCAAGGGGGTTTTTGCCATTTCTGATACGAAGAAATCCTGCGGCCTGTTGAAAGGCCTTTGGGCCGAGGCGGGGCACCCTTTTGAGTGCGGCCCTGGAGGCAAAGGGACCGTGGTCGCTCCGATAGTCGATGATGTTCTTTGCCAGTTGCGGGCCGAGACCGGAGACATAGGCCAGGAGCTGTTCGCTGGCTGTATTCACCTCTACGCCAACGGCATTCACACAACTCACCACCACGTCATCCAGGCTGCTCTTTAGGGCCTGTTGATTGACGTCGTGCTGATATTGTCCCACGCCAATAGACTTGGGGTCTATCTTCACCAGTTCCGCCAGTGGATCCATGAGCCGCCTTCCGATGGAAACGGCCCCGCGGAAGCTCACATCCAGGTCGGGGAACTCCTGCCTGGCGACCTCAGAGGCCGAATAGACCGAGGCGCCGCTTTCGTTGACCATGATGACCGGAATATCATGGGGAAGTGTGAGGCCTCGGAGGCCCTTCACAAAGGAAGCCGTCTCGCGGCCGGCCGTGCCGTTTCCCACGGCAATGGCCTCCACGTCGTAGGTCTGGCACAGTGTCGCGGCCGTCGTCGCAGCCTTGGCTCTCATCTTCTCTGATCCAAAGGGATAGATGGTCTCCATGTGGAGCAAGTTGCTTTGGCGATCCAGACACACCACCTTACAGCCCGTTCGAATCCCGGGATCAATGGCCAATACACTTTTTTGCCCAAGAGGGGGTGCCAGGAGCAGTTCTCGGAGATTGTCGGCAAAGACCTTGATCGCCTCTGCATCGGCCCGCTCTTTGGTCTCCAGCCGAATATCCGTGGCCATGGCATGGGAGAGAAGTCTTTTGAAGGCGTCGTGTGCCGCGGCTTCCACCTGTCGCGCTGCAGCGCTATTGCCCTTGACAAACATGGCTCCCAGAAGGGCCAATGCTTTATCCTTGGGGGGACTCACATCCAGTTTCAGAACCACCTCTTTTTCGCCGCGGCGCATGGCCAGGATCCTGTGAGACGGCGCCGTTTTAACCGGCTCTTGCCAATCAAAGTAATCTCGATACTTGGCACCGGCTGTTTCCTGCCCGAGAACCACCTTCGTTTGGAAGACGCCTTCCTCAGCATAAAGGGTCCGGATCCTGGCACGTGCTTCTTGATCTTCGTTGATCCATTCGGCGATGATGTCTCGGGCGCCGGCAAGGGCCTCGTCTGTCGATTCAACCTCCCTGTCTGGGTCCACAAAAGCGGTTGCTTCCCTCACGGGATCTGTATTTTCTTTCTGGGCAAACAATATATGAGCCAGGGGCTCCAGCCCCTTCTCTTTCGCCATGGCGCCACGCGTGCGCCGTTTGGGCCGGTACGGCAGATAGATGTCCTCCAAGGTTGTCAGTGTCTGTGCGGACAGGATCTTTTCCCTTAATTCATCCGTCATCAGCCCCCTTTCCTCCAGGGACTTTAGTATGCTCTCTTGGCGTTTGTTCAAGGCCGCCAACTGGCAGAGTCGATCGCGAATGGCTGTGATGGCGACCTCATCTAGCGAGCCGGTGGCCTCCTTCCGGTAGCGGGCCATGAAGGGCACTGTGGCGCCTTCTTCCAGGAGCCGCGCTGCGGCCAGCACCTGATGGGTGTCAAGGCCGATTTCCGCAGCGATGACAGTGATGTGTTCTTCCTTCATATCCCTCCAAAGGCATGGCCCGTTTGGCAGAAAGGCAGTGGGGTCTCTGAGTTCGACAGGGAACCTTTTCACAGGGCGGGGCTTTTTTCAAGAGCCAGATGAATCCTTTTTGCCCCCTTCTTTACGCCTTAGCATAAGCTTTTGTCTGACAATTTGTTATTTTATCTCAATTTGTTAGCCATGGCGGCCCCCTTTATCGGAAAACACATTGTCATTTTGTGAAAAAGTCGTATACTTATAAGCTGAAAATTTAAGGCTATAGTGGAGGTATTCTGGGTACGGGTCTTGACATATCCTGCCATTTCGTTTTCATTGATCACTGACCCCCCATTGCTCTCAGCAATCCCCTGACATTGCGGTAGCACGAATGGTTGACGACGACGATGTGTTTTTGCTGATGCCGTAGATTGTCATCACGACATAGGGTTGTCCTGAGGCTTTCACCTATGACCCTTAACCACGATTCTGTCTCAAAACACCCCCCCCTTGGGGACTTGAGCTTAACGCTGCAAAGATCGAGGACGTAACACATCCATGGACCAGAAATTGATTAGAAACATAGCGATCATCGCCCATGTGGATCACGGCAAGACCACCCTTGTGGACCAGTTTTTTAGGCAGAGCGGTATGTTCCGGGACAACCAGGCCATGACCGAACGGCTCATGGACTCCATGGACCTGGAGCGGGAACGCGGCATCACCATAGCCGCCAAGAACGGTTCTTTCAGATACCGGGATTACTTGATCAATATCATCGATACCCCGGGCCATGCCGATTTCGGTGGCCAGGTGGAGCGGGTGCTGCGAATGGCGGACGGCTGCCTCCTCCTGGTAGACGCCCAGGAAGGCCCCATGCCGCAGACCTATTTTGTGCTGAAAAAGGCGCTGGCCATCTCGCTTCCCGTGCTAGTTGTGATCAACAAGATTGACAAACCCGCGGCCCGTGCGCAGTGGGCCGTGGATCAGGTATTTGATCTTTTCGTCAAGTTGGAGGCGCCGGACGAACTGCTCGATTTCCCGGTGGTCTTTGCCTCCGCCAAGGCGGGGTACGCCCTCGATGATCCGGACGACCCGATTGACGATGCTTCCATGGTGCCGCTTTTTGAAAAAATCATCACCCATATCCCTCCGCCACCCGGTGACCCCCGGGCCGTGCTCCAACTCCAGGTGAATACCATCGATTACTCCCCTTATCTGGGCAAGCTGGGTATCGGCAAGGTCATAAACGGCTCCATGAATATCAATCAGAATATCGTGGTGGCTAAGCGGGACGCCAACCTGGCGCCGGCCCGAATCACTAAAATCTTCCGGTTTGAGCGGGACAGGAAGGTGCCCATCGAGACGGCCAGCGCCGGAGAGATTGTGGCCGTGGCCGGCATGGATGACATCACCGTGGGGGTGACCTTCACCGATCCGGATGATCCCCGGCCCCTGCCGCTCATCCAGATCGATCAGCCCACCGTGGCGATGCATTTCATCCCAAACGATTCTCCCTTTGCCGGCCAAGAGAGCCAATTCGTCACCTGCAGCCAGCTGGAGGAGCGCCTCTTCCGGGAGACCCTGGCGGACGTCGCCCTCAGCGTGGAATCTCTGGGAGCCGGTGCCGGGTTTAAGGTCTCCGGTCGTGGGGAACTGCACCTTTCCATCCTTATCGAAAAGATGCGGCGCGAGGGATACGAGTTCCAGGTCACCCGGCCCCAAGTGATTATCAAGGAAGAAGACGGCCAACTGCAGGAGCCTTACGAGGAATTGACCATTGATGTGGACGAGCAGTACATGGGGCCGGTCATTGAAAAGCTAGGCCGACTCAACGGGCGCCTGCTGGAGATGAGCCGCCGAAACGAGATGGTCCGCCTGATCTACAAGGTCCCTACCCGTGGGCTAATAGGCTTTCGCAGGGAATTTCTCACCGACACCAAGGGGATGGGCGTGATGAACTATGTCTTTGCCGGCTACGGTCCCTTTGCCGGCGAGATCTCAAATCGCACCAGTGGCGCCCTGGTGGTCAAGGAGGCCTGCACCACAGTGGCCTATGCCCTCTTCAATCTGCAGGAGCGGGGGCGCCTCTTTCTGGGCCCAGGGGTGAGGGTCTACGGCGGGCAGATCATTGGTGAGCATTGTCGGTCCGGCGACCTGGTGGTGAATCCGGCCAAGGGCAAGAAATTAACCAACATGCGGGCTGCGGGTTCGGACGAAAACGTCATCCTGACACCGCCCCAACATCTGGGCCTCGAGGACTGCATTGCCTTCATCAACGATGATGAACTGGTGGAAGTGACTCCGGCCGCCATTCGCCTGCGGGAGCGAACTCGATCCGCCGGAAAAACTCGGGGACGGACTTAATCAGCATGCCAATATTAGGATTTGCTCAATAGTCCAACTTTTCTTTTTCGTTCTTGTGAAAGACATCGAAAAAGACCACGCTACGATCGGGAATGGTCTCACAACCTTCACACACCTCTGCCAGACGCTGATTGGCCTTCCGGCACAGCTCACAGTAATAGTAGATAAGACGGTATTCTCGGCGTCCCACATACTTCTTGAATTTACCCCGGTGGGCCCCGTGCATTTGCCCGTCGGCGTCATCCGGATTCACGAGCATGCGATCGATAACATTCCTGATGCGTTTGTAGCCTGGCGGATCGTACGTCTTGATCTTCTTTAGCCTAGCGGAAAATTGTGCGGTAGGTTGATAGAGATAGGGAGGCATCGTTACACTGGCACGCGCTCTTTTAAAAGAGGAGGATGATCTCTCTTGATCACAACCTTTATAGAATCCAAGACAATATTGCTGTTCCCAGGATCAATGCAATGATTCCGAACAGCCTGTAGGTCTGGTCCGATGCCGAATTCAGGAGCCAGTTATTGCTCTTTTCATAAAGCCCTTCTGGGTTTGCAAAGATAAACCCTGCTTTGGCGACGCCGATGAAGCCCAGGAGCCTGATAAACCCCGCATTGCGAGCTTGCGATGCGGCCAGCATCAGCAGTATGCCAAATATCGCCGGCAGTGCAGCAAGGAATCGTCGATCCATCCCCGTCAACATGTTGCCGAGGAGTTTTCTGCATTCCGTGGTGTAGAGCACAAAACAGGCGCCTAGTCCTATGGACAAGACGCTATAAGCGTACAAGAATTCTTTCATCTCGAACCTCCGAGGCAGTGGAATATCAAATTTAAAAATAATACAAAATTTCCGGTTAAGAGGCAAAGCAGCGTGTCGGGCCAGGGGTGGCAGGCTTGCCAACAAACTGAGGGATGGCGTTGTATACCCATAGTACAAGAGTGGTCAGCTGGACGTTGTTAGTTGGCTAAAAAAATGCAGGTTCCCGAAAATCTCCACCCTTTTGTCAATGAACTCATAGCCCTTCTCAACACTCTTAAAACAAATTTCATCTTCGCTGAGTATTTCGATCGGCTTCAACCTCTTCATACAGGTGAACATGTAACTTGGCAGCACGAACAATACGGTTGCTAAAACCAGTCGTTGGCTCCTCACAAATCTTTTCGAACTTTGCAGAAAGTATCCTGCCCTTTGAACCGTCCCTAAAAACCCACGACAGCTTCGATGTTGACTCTTGTTCGACCTTTGTATTTGAAATCACAACATTTGTCAAACCACCGCGGGAGATCCTGGCGAAACTCAGAGACTGTCAGGCTGTCAAAAGGAGTAAAATGACCGAGGGTTCAGTAGGGAAGCGTTGGAGGCACAGATCGGCCAATGCCGGGACTTTTGAGAGCATAACTTCAGATTTCCACCAGTCCAAAAAATTTGGGCTCTCAAAATATCCATGATAACTGGATTCTGGCCTTTTCAGTCTCAAAAATGATGAGGTCCAAACTTCCAGACGCTATTTGTGAAACCAGAAGTATGGAACATGAAAAACCCTCCTGGTTTTCTGCCGTTCTAGCCAGTCAGCCTAGGCTGCAAATACTTCACCTCCCCGAATCCAAGCTATGGTGCGACCAGGGCGTTCGAAATACTGTTTCATGGCCTTGGCCATGGTTAGCTCTGTGGTTTGACAGCCCATTTCTTCAAAGAATTGCCTCAATGCC
>JASFPF010000061.1:0-6826 GCA_050116135.1 Deltaproteobacteria bacterium
CCGTGATTTGGACGGGGGCGACCCAAATCTTATCCCCCTCAAGTCTAGAGCGTAGTCTCAGTTTTTCGAGTTTCTGCAGGCCAAGATCCAAGCTTGATCCGTCAAGATCGAGATTCCCCACGGGATTGTTCGTGCTTCCCTCCAGGTGAGCGGTCAGCGCAAGCTTTCCTCTCAGCTTGCCTACAAAATCCTGTATGAACAGGGTATCTCCCTGAAAGTTCGCCCGGAATTTGGGATCTTTGAGCAGCTGCACTGTCTTTGGTTCCAGAATTTGGGCTGTGCCCGAGATGTGCAGGGCTGAGTCCTGATTGTGAAGTTCGGCCTCATCCAGATAGACGGTGCCTTCAGAGAATCGAAGGGCAAGATTTAAATCACCCAGTCGGACAGCCTCAGTCGCCAGGCCTTTTCCTCGTAAAGACAAACCTGCCTCTAATGCCTTGATGCTGCCATTGAGGTTTAGGTCTCCGTCTATGGTGCCGCTAACGAGTTCCTTTTTAAAGAAGTCTTTCATTTCAACCTGACGAAGGGCCACAGACAAGTTCAGAGGCCGTGTCGACCGGACCCTGGAACTAGCGTTGAAGATTTGAATAGAGCCTCCGCCTTGCACGGTAGAGCCCTGATTGGAAACGTCAAGCTGAGAGATTTGCATGGTTCCTGATGGATCTAAGATGGCATTCAACTGAACGTTTCCGATCGTTATGTCCTGAAAGCTCAGTTGGTCTCCCTCTAACTGAAAATCAAAAACCGGCTGTTTGATGAACCCTGAGACATTGGCGGCGAGTCCAAGTCCTCCGTGCACGTCCTGCACACCAAGAGATGACAACGTGCTGGTGAGGCTTGGTGCCTCCAGTGTGAGTTCTGCCGTGACTTTCTCAGAACCAAGATCAAAATGGCCCTTTGTCTGAAGATCAATCTCGCCCACCTTTGCTACAAGCTGTGCCAATGTTACGATCCCTTGATCAAGGCTCGCCTGAGTTTTTAGGTGGCCATCTACGGGGGTGCTAACCTGACCCGTTGTCAGCTGTTCTGCGAAGATTTCAAGGGCCAGGCGTGCTGACAGGGTTTGAAGGGAAATGCCTTTTCCGTCAACAGAAAGATCCGAGTGAACCATGCCAGCGAGTTGATGGGTGCCATTGAGCAATCCCTCAAGCTTGATGTCTTCTTCTTTAAGTAAAAATCGATATGATATGGATGTCAAATCTCGTTGTGGCGCAAGAAACCCGTTGACAAAGGCGTTTCGTAAATCGGCTTCGCCTTGTAGGGTGCATTGTCCGGAGGCGACATCTGCCTGCAGGTTATTGACGGTCAAGAGACGATTCTTTAGATCACAGTCAAGGCCAACCCGGTCGATTTTTTGTCTTCCCACAACCCCCCCATGGTAATCCAAGTGAAGCCTCACTTCAGGATTATCCAAGGTGCCTTGAGCAGAGACATGAGCCACCACTTGTCCTGTCAGGGTAGGTGCCACATGGAGGCTTTTTCGCAGTTCGGGCAGGGAGATGGCAATGTCGGAAGTCAGGTCTAGTAAAGGTTTGCTGAAAACGTCGCCGATGGTTCCAGAAAAGGAAAGTTTTGAGGCAGGCGTATGGACCTGGACAGCGACCACGTCGATTCGCCCTTCTTCAAGGGCTGCCTCCAGCTTGCTTTGGTCGAGTTCGACGCCCATTCTGGGGCTCTCAAGGGCTGCTTTGCCAATGTGCAAGGTGAGACTTGCCAGCTGTTTTCGCAGGTTCCCATGAGCCGTGATGTTGATTTTCTGGCCAACTGCTTTGAGATGGTCTGCAGGTGCCTCATAGCGAACCAAGCCATCCACCAGCCTCAGTGACTTTAGGACAATGTTGAAAGGGATGGGGGCACCCGTTTCTTGCTTTGTTTTTTGCCCTTCACGTTTGGACGAAATCAAGGCCTCCATGAGGTTGATTTGTCCGTTACGACCCACCCGGATCGTTGCCCAAGGTTTTTCCAGAATCAAGCCTGAAGCTGTAAGGTCGCCTTTGAAAAGCGTCGTCCATGCCAGGTCAACAAAAAGGCGATCAAGGCCCGCGAGTTCGTCATCGGCCGAGCCCTTGAGAACCACGTTTCTTAATTCGAATTCACCTGTAAGCAAAGAGAAACGTAGCTTTTTCCATGAAATGGCGCCCGGAATAAGATCATTGACTTTGCCTTGGATGAGGCCTTGGGCATAGTCTGTCTTTAGACAGAAGACCACTCCAGTCAGCACAAGAATAATCAGACCGACAAGGATTCCTGTACCAACAAAAACGGCTTTTATTTTTTTCGCCATACCATGTCCTCTAGGATGGTCGGCGGCCTGACGGCCCTGTATTGAAACTTGCACGTCTGTTTGAATAACAGCCCTGTGACAATGTAAACAATTTTGTCCCCCCCTTGGTGACTATTACGGATGGTTGGGACATCGTCAATCTGAAATATGGAAAGGTGTCACTAAAATTCCTGAACGCGCCCTGGGCGTTGCCTGGAAAAATTCCAGCTGTGTGTTTGTCACGACACGTTTTCTTGCCGCTGAGCGGGAGGCAACACCCTCTGCTGGGAAGACCTAGGTGGGCAAGGTTCTAATGCGGGAATGCAAGCCATCTGAAAGAGAAATCATTCTGGGTGCTAGGGGAATGTTCAGGAGAATCTACTCTTCCGAGTTAAGATCAAGCTGTGTTTTCCCAACTACGGAACGAATGTGAATGTCGCGTTGAGGAAAGGCAATCTCGATGTTTCTTTCGCGAAACAGGCGATCGATTTCAAAGCGAACATCCGTTTCCACCCCAATAAAGTGTTCTATGGTCGTCCACAGGCGCAATCTAAAAATAAGAGCGCTATCTCCAAAGTCCTCAAAAAGCACTTCTGGTTTAGGCCTTTTCAAGACCTTTGGATGGCCCTGGGCGATCTCCAGGAGTGTTTTGCGGACCAGCTCTGTATCAGACCCGTAGGCAACACCCACCACAATGTTTCGACGCAATCGCAGATCTTTGAAGCTCCAATTGATCACTTGGTTGCTGATCATATCGGAATTAGGGATGATCAGTGACGCGTTGTCAAAGGTCTGGACCACTGTGGAGCGAACATTGATTTTCGTAATGGTTCCCCAGACCTCGTTAACTTGGACCACGTCTCCCACCTGAACCGGTCTTTCAAAAAGAAGAATGAGTCCGCTAACAAAGTTGTTGAAAATGTTCTGCAGGCCAAAACCGAGTCCAATGCTCAAAGCGCCAAAGGCCACCGCAATGGAGGTAGCGCTCAGTCCCATCACGTTCAGGGATACAAGGATGCCCAGACCCCAAAGAAGATAGACCGTTACCGTCGTGATGGATTCCTGCACACCCAATTCCAGGCCGCTATCAAAAAGAATCCGCCTTTTAAGGAACTGGCGCCATAGACGAGCCGCCGCATGTGTGCATAAGAGAATCAAGAGGGCATATATGAAACCCGCCAGGCTCAGACGCATCCCTCCTAGTTGTATGGGGCGGTGCAGAACCCTAAGAAGGCCGACGAAGATTGTCTGCGTGCCTCCCCAGGCCAGGAGTAAACACACGAGAAGTGTTCCTATCCATGCTAACGATGAGAGCCGTATGAGCAGCCATTTCATGGGGCGAGCCCTTTCTGTCTCCCCCCTTTCGCCAGCATCCGGGGCTTTTGTCAGGGTGGCATTCCATTCCCGCAGAGAAAAGAATAAAAGCCCGGCCCATGAAAGAACAACCACAGTTCGGCCCCAGGACATGAACCAGTAGAGGGCTAATTGCCCGTAGCCAGCCAATTCCAGTAGGAACCCACCGCCAGCGATGGTGTAACCCAATCCCACGATGAGCGGTGTGGCGGTCAAAAACAATCGGGATTTCTCTGTTGAAAACTGAGGGAATCCCTGACGAAACTTCTTCCAAAAAGTCACACTCCACACAAGGAAGGTGACCTCAAAAAATGCGCGGCAAAAAAATAAGATGGCGCCATCCCCCCCGATCATCCATGCTATGGTCACATAGGCTATAGCAAAAGCTCGCGTGGCAACAATCAGAATTCGCAGGCGAAATATCAGGGGCTCTGAGCCGGGCGGCTTATCCCCCTTACGCCACATCTTGAGTAGATCCAATTCCCATCTGCAGAACAGCCAGATGAGCAGGATATATATAATCACTTGGATGACAGGCACGCCTGCATACACTTGTCGGATATGAGCGTACGTATACAAGAACAGGGCAGACCCTAGCAGCGGCAATGAACGTTGAATGAGTTTTAGCGTGAGGGATCCCCATGGGCGTGAACTCATAACGGGACGCTGTCCTACGACAATGCAGTATTGGCGAAGCTTTAGGAAAAGGAAATAAAAGATGCCAAAGAGAAGCAGAAACGTGACCAAGGAAAACCCCCCGGACGGCCAAACGGCCTGTGTCTCTTTGAACCAGAAATCGAGCGTCACAAGTAAGGCGACTTGTCCAGCCAACCGGCTGAGTTCTTCGTTGATAGACGTCCACCCAAGAGAGGCCAGCGGGCTCTGTTTCCGCTTGAAAAGGTCTTGTTTTTTGCGGTTGCGGATCTCCTGATCAAACCTTTCGGTCAAGCCACTCAAGGCCTGCTGGGTTTGTTCCAGCTGGGTCATCCGTTTTGTATAAACGTCTCGGATCTCGTCGATGATCTGGCGCTCGCTTGAAATCAATTGCAGCAACGTCTCAAATTGCCCAAGCCGAGTTTTGGCCAAGGCGTCCTTGGATGGCTCCGCCTTGATCTCGGCCAGCTGCTTTTCATTGAGGGTGTACTTCTCCTCTGTTTGACGCCGCACTTCATCAATAGCATCCCGTTTCTCGCTCAGTTTCCTCAACCGCGCGGCGATGGTATCTAGAGTGACTTGGTGGTCCGCCCGAGCTTTTTGCAGATCTGAAATTTCTGTTGTGGCAAGTAGGAGCGAGTTGCCATGGACAGACATCTGCAACTTGTAAGCGTCAAGTTCCCTATCAACCGTCTCTTTGAGACTCTGAACCTGGTTGAGCTGCTCCCTGAGTTGGCGGATGTTCTCTTCTTCAGCCTTCAGGGTCTTGTCGATTGATTGGCTGAGATCGCTATCCTGAGAAGGACCGGCAGGACGTTTAACGGGGAGTTGTTGGGCTGCATGAGCCGTTCCTGTCCCGTTTACAAGAAGAGACAAAAACACTAGCGACAAGAACAAACGCATCACAATGTCCCTCATGCCTGATCTGTCATGGGGTCCCATGGGATCTTTTCCCTTGAACCGATTAAGCGAGCGCATTCACAACCATCTTTTTCTTTTAAAGTAACCGACCAGTGACACCAAAATAACAACCATCACCCCCCAGACCATAAAATACCCCCACCGCCACTCCAGTTCCGGCATGTACTTGAAATTCATGCCATAGATGCCCGCCACAAAGGTCAAGGGAATGAATATCGTCGCTATGATCGTTAGGACCTTCATCACCTCGTTCATTTTGTTGCTGATCGTGGACAGGTAAATGTCAAGCATCCCGGAAAGCATGTCTCGGAATGACTCTATGGTATCGATAATCTGAATGGTATGGTCATAGACATCTCTTAAATATATGCCTGTTGATTCACGAATCAGAGATGACTCCCCTTTTGACAACCCGTTGACAAGTTCTCTCAAGGGCCATACCTGCTTTCGAAAGAATATCATCTCCCTTTTCATGTCGTGAATGTTTTGCAAGGTCTCACGTGTGGAATTGGCTAGAAGCTCCTCTTCCACGACCTCAATTTTTTCTCCAATAGTTTCCAGTATAAGAAAATATTCATCAACAACGGCATCCACGAGCGCATAGGCAAGGTAATCACTGCCTGCCTTTCGAATACGGCCCTTCCCCTTTCTAAGCCTTTCTCTGACGCCATCGAAGACATCTCCCGGGCGTTCCTGAAAAGAGATTACATAGTTTGAGCCCACGACCAAACTGACCTGCTCAGCTTTCACTTGATCGTCTTCTTGGTCATAGCGGAGCATGTTTAGGACTGCAAAGAGGTACTCCTCGAAGTCGTCCATTTTGGGGCGCTGTCCCGTATGGACGATGTCTTCCAGAATAAGAGGATGCAAGCCAAAATGTTTCCCGATGCTTTCTATCACGCCCACCTCGTGGAGTCCGTCTATGTTGATCCATGTAACGGTCGGTTCTTCTTTGAACGGAAAAGATTCTTCAATGGCTTCTATGGCTTTTTCTTGAAAATTGGCTGCGTCATAATCGATAAGCGTAAACTGCACGTCTTCGGTCTTTTTCTCACCGACGTGAACCAGGGTTCCCGGGGCAAGACCGATCTTTTTGGAAGCTCTTTTCATGAACCTCGACACGAGCGACCACCTCCTCCTAGTTCGTCAGGATCCCTGGAGAACCTGTTTCAAAAATTTGACAAGAAAAAAATGCCCTTTTCTTCCGGTAAACCCTTTTTCCGGTCACGAGATTGCCCCGCCCAAGGCCTCGAAGCCGGCCACAAGGTCGAAGAGCTCGGCGTCGATAGCGCTCTGCCGTTGTTGGTGGTATTGAGCGCTGAGTTCATCCAGTCGATTTTCAATGTTTCTCTCAGCAACCTGCATGGATGCCAGGCGGCTGGCATTTTCACTGGCAAGTGATTCAGCAAAAGCCCGGTAGAGGGATACAAAGAGATACTCCCGGATCAGCCAAGAAAAGAGTCTGTTCCAATCCATTGTAAAGAACGGAATCGCCCTGCATGGCCAAGATTTGCTGGCTAGACCCCCGAACCACTCTATATCCACGGGGAGAAGCTGGATAGTCTGTGGCCGATAGGAAGCGCCGGAAAGGGGCCTGTTAAAGAAAAGGAGGACCTCATCAATGCCACGCTTTGA
>JASFPF010000062.1:0-6786 GCA_050116135.1 Deltaproteobacteria bacterium
CGCTCACCTGGAGGGAAGCACGAACAATCCCGTGGGGAATCTCGATCTTGACGGATCAAGCTTGGATCTTGGCCTGCAGAAACTCGAAAAACTGAGACTACGCTCTAGACTTGAGGGGGATAAGATCTGGGTCGCCCCCGTCCAAATCACGGTGGCCCCAGGGGAGCTGATAGAAGGAACAGGCTGGTTTTCCCTTAAAAAAGCCTATGAGTTTGCCGTCGCATCGGAAGGGATCCTTTTGGAACATATTGACAAAGTCCGAGATCAGAAGATCGCCGATGGAAGACTCCTCTTCGATATTTCAGGAAGTGGCACATGGGACGATCCCCAACTCAGAGGTACGATGGCTCTCAACCAGCTGGAGATCAATGGCAAGGCATTAGACGACTTTGAGGTCCGTCTTGATGTCCATGACCAGCTGGCCCAGATTTCGGGAAAGCTGAATTTCGATCTCAACGGCACATTTGATTTAAAAAGACAGGACTTTTCAGTGGCTGTCCGGCTTGATGAAACCGATCTGGGTCCCTACTTTAAGATTTTAGACCAGGATAATCTCAGCGGCACGTTGAGCGGTCGTATTGAAGCCAGGGGAAATGCAGGGGCGCTGGATCGGAGCGAGGCTTCTATCGATTTCTCGAAACTCGATCTTTTTTTCAAAGAAAAAGAGATTGCTCATACCCGGGATTTCAAGGTTTCTTGGAAGGACGAGGAGATCTCGATCCCTGGGCTGCACCTGCTGCTTCTCAAAGAAGGGCGGATTGACATCAAAGGACGCGGGAAACGCAATGGTCCGCTCGATTTTCAGGCAGAGGGTAACCTCCCCTTGCCGCTGGCAAGTCTATTCGTGGAGGAGCTTGCCGATATCGCAGGAGATGTTTCCCTGTCTGTCCGCATGAAAGGCACCCCATCTCACCCTGACATCCGGGCCGAGATGGGATTGCAGAACGTTGGTTTTACCGTCCCCGTGCTATCCCAAAAACTGCACGATCTGAACGGCCGGATTCAGATGACCCCCAATGCCATGACGATCGATGGTATCACAGGACAACTAGATACGGGTCGGTTTGACCTGGCGGGGATGATCGATCTCGATCACTTTCAGCCGGACAAGGTGGATGTGCGATTTAGTGGGAAGGCACTTCCCTTGCGAATCCCTGACACATTGGACCTGCTCTTGAACACAGAGCTTGAAGTTCGCGGCACTGAGGCGCAATCCATGATTCAAGGGGAGGCCGTTATCCTTGAAGGAACATATTACAAAGATGTGAACCTAAGCCTGCTGCAACGGATTGGAGAAAAGAGGCGGGAGGAGGCGCCTGCACCATCGGAAATCACGCAGCCCTTTCTCAAGAATATGGGCCTTGATATCGCCGTCAAATCCCGAAATCCGGTGGTCGTTGATAATAACCTCGCCCACCTAGATGTCAATCCTGATATCCGTGTCTCAGGCCGATTGAACAACCCGATTCTCAAGGGGCGGGCCAGTGTTGAATCAGGCACCATCAGCTATTTGAGGCGAACCTTTGTCGTCAAGAAAGGCGTAGTCGACTTCTTGAATCCTTATAAAACTGAGCCAACCCTTGACATAGAAAGCGAAGTG
This sequence comes from Deltaproteobacteria bacterium, assembly GCA_050116135.1. Lineage (GTDB taxonomy): Bacteria > Desulfobacterota > Desulfobacteria > Desulfobacterales. The sequence continues at coordinate 1,601 of JASFPF010000062.1, forward strand.
GCGGTGAGACACTGGGCGATCCTGCTCGCCATTTCTGGCACGCCGGATGAGCTTACGCTTAAACTGACCTCTAACCCCCCAGAGGAAGAGGGAGACATCTTGTCGCTTCTGGTCGCTGGCAGAACAACAGGCGAGTTGATTGCAGGCGAGGGGGGAACCGCTCAGTCGACCTCCCAAATGGTCGCCGGACTGATCTCTTCAACTTTTGGAGAGGATGTCAAAAAGACGACGGGGCTTGACATCTTAGAGGTAGACACTCAAGGAGAGGGTGCCGGAGAGGCCTCCGACCGGGTGAAAGTCACAGTCGGCAAGGAGCTTTCCAAGAGAACTACTATAAAATACGCAGTGGAATCCAAAGACGGCGAGTTGACCCAACGTGCCATTGCAGAGTACAAATTTCTTGAGAATCTCTTGTTGAGTGGATTTCAGGATGACACAGGCATCTTTGGCGGAGCATTGAAGTTCAAGCTTGAGTTTCGTTAGGAAAAGCCCCCCGTGTTGCAGATAAAGCTCTTTCAGACAAGCTCACTCTTTCCGCGTCTTCTATCTGCTTTTATAGGAGCCCTTCTTCTTGGCCATGCAGCGTCAGGAGACCAAGGCCCAGAGGCCGAACTGGTTGCGGCACCCATTGTTTCCAGCATTGTCGTGGACCTGCGAGATGTGGCAGGTCGTGAAACCGAGTGGTTCGCCATGGCACAAAGCCTGATATTTCTTCGAGAGGGGGAGCCATTTTCCGAGACGCGGCTCAAAGAGTCTATCGAGGCATTGAAGGTCAGCAAGAAGTTCGAGGAAATTCATGTGGATTCCCAAGAGGATCAGAGGGGCATCTCGCTTCAGTTTCAACTCACGCCATTTCGACTGGTCAAGGACATCAAGATAGATGGAAAGTATCCTCTTTTTGAGCGGGACATCCTTAAGGCAATGACAATCTATACCGGTGACGTGTTTATTCAAGACGAACTCCCCAAACAGGTGGCTTTGATTGCAGAGGTTTTCCGGCGGGAAGGGTTTATTTCGCCTAAGGTGGAGGTCACGGCCCGAGAAGATCCAGAAGATGGTCACTTCATGATTCACGTGCACATTGAAAAAGGCGATTACTATAAGCTGGGGCGACTGGAGATCATCGGGAACCGAGCATTTTCCGACACAAGGCTCAAACTGAAGATGAGAACCTGGCGTGCGTCACTGCTCCCGGGCAGTGCAGGGCGTTTTAGAGACGAGAACCTCAAAAAAGACATCACCCACCTCACCGAATACTTGTGGCAAAAGGGCTATCCGGAGGCTGCGGTCGACTTCAAGATCGAAAAGGAATCTGGGACAAATGGCGTTTCCGTTTTGGTGAAGATTGATGAAGGCCGTCGATATGACATCGAATTCGTCGGCAATGATGCCTTCTGGGACCGCACCTTGAAGCAAGATCTGGTCCTCTATAAAGAGGGCAACAAGAGAGATCTTGGATTGAAAAAGAGCGTAAAAAAGGTCAAAGAGCGTTACAGGATGGCAGGATATCTTGAAACCCGTATCCGGATTGAAGAAAAAGAAAAGACCGATAAGGATCAAAAAGTCCGAAGGCTCGGGTTTGTCATTGATGAGGGGCCCCGTACGGTTGTTCGTGCCATTGAGATTGCAGGAAATCATGCATTTGACGACGCCAAGTTGAAAAAACAGATGCTGACCCGATTGCCGGGATTCCTGAACAAGGGGGTGTTTGTGCCCGAAAGGCTGAACGAGGACGTGTACGCGATCACATCGCTTTATCGCAAGCACGGGTATTTGGAGGCGAAAGTGACACAGGACCTGACATGGAGTCAGGACAAGAAACATGTCTCCATTAAGCTTGACATTGAGGAAGTCATCCAATCGATCGTGTCGTCAGTTAAAATTACAGGCATCACCGTTGCTTCAGAAGAAGAGGCCTATGGTGTCATCACGCTCAAAGAGGGGCAACCATTCCGAAGATACATGGTTCAAAGTGATGAGAACGCATTGTCTGCCCTGATTTCTGAAAAGGGATACCCCCATGTCAAGGTCACAGGTGAGGCCTTGCCCACAGAGGACCGGTCGAAGGTGGAGGTCGTTTACAGCGTTGATGAAGGGCCATACGTTAAAATGGGGCAGGTCTACTACACGGGCAACTTTCGAACCCAGGAAAAGATCCTTCAAAAGGAACTCAACATGGCCTCAGGGGAACCCTTTTCTCTTGTTCGATTGCTGAAGGGACAAAAAAACATCAGAAACCTGGGCCTTTTTGACACGGTTAGGTTTAAGACGATTGGGCTCAGGGAACAAAGGGAGGAAATAAATCTTTTCGTTGAAATGGAGGAGAAAAAACCGTATTTTTTTGAATTCGGCAGCGGATACGAAACTGATACGGGTCTTTTTGTCTCTTCAAAGATTGGCGACCACAATCTGTTTGGGACGAACAAGGACGCCTGGTTGGCAGGGCAATGGAGCGAGATCGGCTATAGGGGCGATCTGGGCCTCTTGGAACCGAGACTGTTCGGCACAAAGACCTCGGCGACCCTGGGCCTTTTTGCTGAGCGCAGGGAAGAATTCAATCAGGATTTCGGGACAACGATCTACGGTTCGTCACTGGGATTCAGCCGGAAGGCCTTCTCACATGTCACCACGGGCCTGACTTTCCGTTTTGAACGAAGAGATCAGTTTAGAACCGATTCAAGAGAAGACAGGTTCGACATCAATGATGACGATCAATTCGAGCCAAGAAGCCTACTGGTTACGACCCCTTCGCTCCGTTACGACACCAGGGATTCCTTTGTCCGACCTAAAAAGGGGATTTTTTCCTCATTGTCCGTTGATATTTCTAAGGGTCTTTCAAACGCGTTAGATGATTTTCTCAAGTACCGCTTTGATCTCAGATACTATGTAACGCCCCTTCGCCGGTTGACCTTCGCATGGCTTGGCCGGGCAGGGCACATCGATCCTTTTAACGAAGAAGAGGCGGTCCCCGATGATCAGCTCTTTTTCCTGGGTGGTATCTCTGATGTGAGGGGCTTTGACGAGAACCTGCTCCGTTTTGATGCCAACGGTGACCCCCTTGGAGGTCGGACTGCCCTGGCAGGGAGTTTGGAGGCAAGACTGGATCTAGGCCTTAACCTTGAACTGGCTGCCTTTTATGACGTGGGACGTCTCACCGATACCCTCGGTGACGACGTTTCAGACCAACTTCGCACTTCCGTAGGCCTGGGCCTGAGGTACATCACGCCCATTGGGCCTATCGGATTTCTTTACGGGAGGAAGCTTGATCCGGAGGAAGGGGAAAGTCGAGGAAGGCTGCATTTTTCGGTGGGTTATACATTCTAGGCGATCAAGACCCCGAGGCTGTCATGTTCCCACATCATGAGGTAAAATAAATAGAGGAGGCAAAAAAAACCATGGGCTATGATACGGCATTAAGGGCCTACACGGCCAAGAGGATTGAGGAGATAGAAGGGGCAGACATCCTTGTAGGAATCCCATGCTACAATAACCAAGGTACCATAGAACACGTGATTCGAATGGTTACTCACGGTCTTCATAAACATTACAGGGATTTTCAGTCAGTCATCGTCGTGGCAGACGGGGGTTCTACGGATGACACCCGAGAAGTGTCCAAGGAGTTCCAGATCAAGCCCTGGCAGGAGAAGATCGTCTCTATCTACCGGGGCCCTGCCGGGAAAGGCTCTGCCTTTCGTTCCATCTTTGAAGCGGCAAAACGCCTAAAGGTGAAGGTCTGCATGGTCGTGGATTCTGACCTGCGTTCCATCACCAGCGACTGGGTGAAATGCCTGCTGGAACCCATCCTGGAAATGGACTTCCAATATGTTTCCCCTCTCTATTCCCGATACAAATATGATGGGACCATTACGAACAATATCGTCTACAACCTGACACGGGCCCTCTATGGTCTTCGTATCCGCCAGCCCATCGGAGGCGATTTTGCTTTTGTGGGTAAGCTCGCCGAATACTACATTGAGCAGGATGTATGGGAGACGGACGTCGCCCGCTACGGCATTGACATCTGGATGACCACTAACGCCATTACCAATAATTTTAAGATCTGCCAGTCCAACTTAGGGGTGAAGATTCATGATGCCAAGGATCCTGCTGAATCTCTGGGGCCTATGTTTCGACAGGTCGTGCACACCCTTTTTGTCCTTATGGAGCAAAACGAGAGCGCCTGGAAGGCTGTCAGGGGAAGCCGGACCGTGCCCCTATTCGGCCTTCAGGAGATCAAAGAGCCGGATCCTATTGAGGTGAACCTGGAACGTTTAGTCAAGGAATACAAGACGGGCTTTCGCCAGTTCAAGGGCTTTTATAAGGACATTTACTGCCCCGAGTGTTATGCAGAACTCAAAAAATGTGCAGATAAAGCAAAGACGAAATTCATCATGCCGGAAAAGACCTGGGTGATGGTGCTCTATGAAACTGCCGCCATATTCCATCGATGGAAAGACAACCGGACCCAGCTGGTCAACTTAGTCACGCCTCTTTATCTGGGCCGGGTGGCATCCTTCATCAACCAGACGAAGAAGATGGACTCCATCCAGGCAGAAGCAGTGGTCGAGCGGCAGTCGGAGGTCTTTGAAGAATACAAGGATTACCTCATCGAAATCTGGGATCAGAAGCAGTAGCAAGCAATGCTATGAGCAATGCCCTTTGGACCATACTGGATCACGTCCGCATCCAGGACCTTCTCGAAATCGTGATCATTTCCGCCTTGATCTATGTCATACTCGTCTGGTTTGAGAAAGCGGCATCTCAATTTGTCCTCGTGGGAATCGGGTTATTGGGAGCTGTCTACATGCTGTTGCGCGTGTTCGAGCTCCACCTGACGGCGGTAGTTCTTCAGGCCTTCTTTGCAGTCCTTTTGGTCGCCCTAGTGGTGATCTTCCAAGAGGAGCTTCGAAGGTTCTTTGAACGCCCTGCCATATGGGCGAAGATCCGAAACAGGAGTCATGAACCAGCCCGCCACATAGTTGTAGATGTGGGTCATCAATTTGGGAAAAAAGCGTGTGGGGTCCTTATCGAGGTACAGGGAGGCGACCCCTTGGCTAGACACATCGGCCTTGAGACATGCCGCCCTTGCGTGTGCCTTGGCGGTATTGGCTTCTCGCTGTGCCAGTTTCGTCTCTGCCAGCAAATCTTCATTCCAAAGTTCCAGGAGGAGTTGTCCTGCCTTCACC